>CAZCSY010000006.1:31523-37600 GCA_964501505.1 uncultured Planctomycetia bacterium | reverse complement strand
TTTCTGCGTAACTATAATAATTTCATAAGGTTATGAATAAATTAATACTTTCTGTGCCTGCCTCTCCATCTTGGTTTCGTCAAAGTCAAATTCTTTCTTTATTTATCAGGATATATTTAAGTAGGCACAATAATTTATTTGTATCTCTTTACAAGACAAAAGGTTAGGTAGAAACGACACTAATTATTTATGGAGGTACTCCTCGTCCGTCAAGAGCTTGATGCCGTTCTTCTTGAGCAACGCGGCGGTCACGCCGTCGCCGTCCCGCAGGCGGCGGGTGAAGGAACCGTCGTAGATCCGGCCGCAGCCGCACGCCGGGCTGCGCGCCTTCACGATGGCGCGCCGGATGCCGTGCCCCTCCGCCAGGCTCAACGTCGCCGCCGCGCCCCGCAAAAAGACGTCGGTCACGTCCTCGCCGGTGCGCGACACGACGCGCGCCTCACCGCAAAGCACATCCTTGCCGTCGCCGCCGCGAATCTCCGAAGGCTCATGCGGGACCTTGAGACCGCCCAACTTCTCGGGACAAAACAAGAGGACCTTCTTCTGCCGGACCAAAAGGACTAACTCCTCGCGCCGCTTGTGGCTGCCGTCATAGGCGCAGCGTACGCCGGCGAGACACGCGCTCACCATCACCTTTTCTTCAGCCATAGCCGGCACAGCTCCTGGGTGATCTTCTCGCGCGCCACGATATCTAATGAGGCCTTGTCCGCGGCGGCCTCGGCCTGGGCGCGTCGGACCGGCCCCTTCGGTCGGGCTTTAAAAAAATCCTCGACCGGTGCCACGGCCGCGCCGGACTTTTTTACGGCGGACGCCAGGCCCTTGTCGTCGGTCACGACCACGCAATTCTTGGGCTGGCGGGCCTCGCGGACCAGCCGCCGGATCACGTCATCCGCCGACTCACCGACGCTATAAAGAACGTCGAACGGCCACGGTGCGCGCACCGCCGGGCCGACGCGTGCCGAACCGTCAAAGACAACCGTCACCTTGTTGCGCACGGAACCGTGGGGCCGGCGACCTTCCAGGTAAGCGCACAGCCGCTGCCGGCTCTCGGTAAGGCTCGCAGCAGCGTCGAACGCCGGCAGGCGCCGGATGGCGTTATACCCGTCGACGATATAATGTAGCGACATAGCTGACGCCCCCGAGCAACCCCAGCAGGAACATGAACCCAAAGCTCAAAAGGGAAATGGCAAAGGCCGGCTCCGTGCTCATCCCGACCTTCGTGAAGACGAAGACCGTCGCCGCATCACGCAACCCCAGGCCGCCGATGGAAAAGGGCAGGGAACTGAACGCCGTCACCATCGGCACGAACATCAAGGCATAAAGGACCGCGACCCGCTCCCCCAGCGCCGCGGCCGTCAACAGAAACACAAAGGCGAGACCCACGTGGATGGCGATGGAAAGCGACCAGGCGACCGCCAGCGCCCCCTTTTTGTCCCGGTATTCCCGCGTCACGGCGTGTACCCGCCGGAGGTAGTCCCGCACCCGCGCGAACGGCATCCAGCCGAAACAAAACCTGAAAACCCGCCGTGAAAACATGATCCCCGACATGAAGATGACGAGGACCAGCAGCGCGGCGGCGGCGGCGAGGATGCTGGGGTCCTGAAAACGCCTGAAGCCGAACAGGAGCGAAAAGATGAGGACGGTGAACAGTCCGAAAAATCCGAACATCCGATCCATGACAACCGTGCCGAGGATCGTGCTCGACTTCTCACCCGTATAGCCTGCGATATCGAGCGTCCGCACCGCGTCCCCGCCGATCGTGCTGGGCAAAACGAGGTTGAAGAAGAGACCCGAGAGGTACGCGTACAGGAGCCGAACCGTCCCTACCCGCAGGCCGCGGACACGTAGGAGACACTGCCAACGCAATAGAACGAGGAGGTTCAGGAAAAAGAAGAGCGCGAAGGCAGAGGCGAGCCGCCCCTTATGGGCGTCGCGCACGACCCCGAGGAGCCTCGCGATATCTGTCACGGAAAATAAAAAAATCAGCAACACGGCGGTGATGCTGATGCGCAGGATGACAGATAAAAACTTCTTCACGGCGCCTGACTTTCCAGATACGCGGCCGCCGCGTGGGCGGCGATCGCCCCTTCGGCGCACGCGGTCACGATCTGATAAAAAGGCCGGCGCCGGCAATCGCCGCACGCAAAGACGCCGCGCCGGGACGTCGCCATCATCTCATCCGTACGCAGGGAGCCGTCCTCCTCCCGCTCCACGAGCCCCTCCAAAAAATGCGTATCAGGCACGGACCCCACAAAGACGAAGACGCCGTCACAGGGCAACGTCTCTTCCTTGTCCGTGCGCACGTTTTTGACTTTAAGACCCCGGACGCGGCCCTCTCCCTCGACGGCCACCGGGACCGTCTCAAGGCACAGCGCGATCTTCTTGTTTGCCCGGACGCGCTCGCCTAAAACGGCCACAGCCCGAAAGGCGTCCCGGCGGTGGACGAGGGTCACCTTGGCCGCAAAACGCGTCAGAAACAACGCCTCCTCGAAGGCGGAATTGCCGCCGCCGACGACGACCACGTCTTTATCGCGATAAAGCGGCCCGTCGCAGGTCGCGCAGTATGAGACGCCTTTACCGGTCAGCTCCCGTGCACCGGGAATATCCAGGCCTTTGGGCAGGGCGCCGGTCGCGACGATGACCGAACGGCTCTCCTGCGGGGCGCCCTTGCCGTCGACCTCCGAGGAGAGTTCAATCTGAAATCCCGTCTTTGTCTTCGCGATCTTGCCGGCGCGCACCCCTTCTTTGAGCATGACATCGGGCAGGGCCGTCACCTGCTTCTTCAGTTCCTGGGTCCACGCGAAAGGCTTCATGTCGGGGATACCTGGAAAATTTTCGATGAGCTCGGTCAGAAGGACCTGCCCGCCGGCCGTGGCCTTGTCCACGACGAGCGTCTTGAGCCGTGCGCGCCCGGCATAGAGCGCCGCCGTCATCCCCGCCGGCCCCGCCCCGATGATAATAACGTCATACGTCATAAAATTCTCGGACCTAGACCTGGTCTCTCGAGTGTCATTTTCTGACACTCAAAGACCTGGTCTTTGAGTGTCAGAATCTACTTGTCTTTCATGCACGCGGGCTTGTCGCCGCAGCGACGGTGGTATAAGATGCACGCACAGCAGACGCCCTTGCGGTCGCAGGGCTCGTACGTGCAGGGGCACTCGCTTTTATTTCGCTTTTTGTTGGGACACTCCATGGCCGCCCCCCTTCAGATAGGCCTTGAGCTTCCTCTCGAGCCGGAACTTCTCAAAGACATTGGCGTAATCCAGGATCAACCGGCCGCGCAGGTGGTCGATCTCGTGCTGGAGGGCCCGCGCCAGGAGATCGCTGGCCGAGATACTGACCTTCTCGAAGGACTCGTTGAGGCCGCTGACGACGATATTCCTGGCGCGCTTCACATTGACGTAAATGCCGGGCAGGCTCAGGCACCCCTCTTCCATCACCGCGGAGCCCGACTTGGTGACGATGCGGGGGTTCAACAGAACCAGGAGGCCCTGACCGATATCCACCATCACGAACTGCCGGTCGATACCGACCTGCGGCGCGGCCAGGCCGATCCCGCCGCCGCAGCGCATGATCTCGGCCATCTCCTGAAAGAGCTCCCGGTCGGCGTCACAGACGCGCTCGACGGACCGGGCCCGCCGCCGCAACGACGGATCGCCGTAATATTTAATTTTTAATTTTGTTGGCGCTGGTGACATGGATGGTACGGGTCTTCAGGACTCTGGCTTCTTTTTCGTCACAGAGCGTGTAGGCCAGGATGATGATCTCATCTCCCTTATAGCCCGCGCGCGCCGCCGGACCGTTCAGGCAGATCTCACCCGAACCAGCGGCCGCCGTGATGGCGTACGTCTCCAGGCGCGTGCCGTTGTTCAGATTCAGGACCTCGACCTTCTCGCCGGGCAGGATATCCGCGGCCCTGAGAAGATCGGCATCGACCGCGATGCTGCCTTCATAATACAGTTGGGCCTCGGTCACCCGCGCCCTGTGGATCTTGGACTTCAACATGATTCTCTGCATGACCGACCTCGCTATCGCACGACGTGAAATGTCTGTCTGGCGATCATCAGTTCTTCGTTGGTGGGAACGACCAGCACCTTGATCTTTTTAGGAATATAATCAAAAAGGCCCTTGAGGATCTTCTGGCGCACGTCCGCTTCGTTCTCGCCGATGCCCGCCGTGAAGACGATGGCGTCCGCCCCGCCCAGGGCCGCCAGGTAGCTGCCGATGTACTTACGGATGCGGTAGACAAAAACCTCCAGGGCAAGCCGCGCCCGACGGTTCCCCTTGCGGGCCGCGTTCTTGATCTCGCGCATATCGTTGCTGACGCCCGAGATGCCCTTGAGACCGCTGCAATAATTCAGGACACGGTCCAGCTCCGCCAGGCCCGCCCTCTCTTTGCCGGCGAGATAGATCACCGACGCGGGGTCGATATCCCCGCAGCGCGTACCCATCACCAGGCCCTCGAGGGGCGTGAAGCCCATGCTCGTGTCCACCGACTTGCCGTGCTTGATCGCCGTGATGCTGCAGCCGTTGCCCAGGTGGCAGGTGATCAGCTTCAGGCGGCTCAGGGGTCTCTTCAGAAGGCGCGCGGCCTCATGCGCCACGTACTGGTGGCTCGTGCCGTGAAAACCGAACCGGCGCAGGTTGTAGCGCTCGAAATATTCGTACGGCAGGCCATAGAGATAGGCGTACTCCGGCAGGGTCTGATGGAAGGCCGTGTCGAAAACCGCGACCTGCGGGATATCCGTAAGGATCTCCTGACAGGCCTCGATCCCCGCCAGGTTCGCGGGATTGTGCAGCGGCGCCAGGTCCACGCACTCACGGATCTTGGCCAGCACCGTCGGCGTCAGGCGCGTGGACTTCTTAAAGGCGACGCCGCCGTGGACCACGCGGTGCCCGACGGCAAAGATGTCCTGGAGACTCTTGAGCTTCGCCTGCCTCGCCGCCACGATACTGTCCAAAAGAACACGTATGCCCTCGCGATGATCCTTGACCGGCGAATCGGGGTGGCCGATCTTCTCGATGAGCCCCTTGAGGCGCAAGACATAATGGACACCGTTCCTCTTGCCGCTCTCCTGGACGTCAAAAAGACGGTACTTGATCGAGGAACTCCCCGAATTGATGACGAGAATCTTGTAGTGCCTCATATGTTCTAACCTGAAATATCCTGGTGAGTCCGGATGGAGGTGACGGCCGCGCAGTCAACGACGTCTTCCCAGCCGCACCCGCGCGACAGGTCGCTGCAGGGCTTGACGAGACCCAGCAGGAGCGGTCCCAGGGCCCGGCCGCCGGCCAGGCGTTCGACGAGTTTATAGGAAATGTTGCCGGCCTCTAAATTCGGGAAGATGAGGACGTTGGCGTTTCCCTGGATGGGGCTGTCCGGAAATTTGAATTTCGCGACCTCGGGAACGATCGCCGCGTCCACCTGCAGCTCACCATCCACCACCAGGTCCGACGCCAGCTCCCTGAGCATGGCCGTGGCCTCGCGGATGCGCTCGACGAACCGCCCCGACGCCGAGCCCTTCGTCGAGTAGCTGAGCATCGCCACGCGCGGGGTGAGATTCAGGACCTTGCGGCCCAGTTCCGCCGAGGAGACGGCGATCTGCGCCAACTGGCGCGTCGTCGGATCGGGGATGATGCCGCAGTCGGCAAAGATAAAGACGCCGCCCTCTCCGTACCGGCAGTTGGGGACCGTCATGATAAAACAGCTCGCGATCGTCGCGATGCGCCGATCCACGCCCAGACAGTAGAGCGCGGCCTTGGCCACGTCGGGCGTCGTCGTGGCGGCGCCCGCCACGAATCCGTCCGCCGCGCCCTCGCGCACCATCATCGCCCCGTAAAAAACGGGATGGAGCAGCGTCTGGCGAGCCTCATCACGCGAAATCCCTTTGTGCCGCCGCAACTGATAATAGATCTCGGTGTACTCCTCGACCTTCTGCGCATCAAGCCGGTCCTTGTCTAAAAGGACCGGCTCGACGATCTTTTCCTTTTCTAGGAACTCCGCGGCCTTGCGGACCCGGGGATCGTGCCCCTCGGGCAGAACAATCCTCTTCGACTGTTCCTTGGCCTTCCTGCGG
>CAZCSY010000006.1:0-31513 GCA_964501505.1 uncultured Planctomycetia bacterium | reverse complement strand
TAGCGTCCATGGCCTTCAAACCAGGTGCTCCTCGATCTTTCGTTTGAGTTCCTCTTTGCCGACGGCGCCGATGATCTGCTCGACGACCTGACCGCCCTTGAAGAACATCAGCGTCGGGATAGACATGACGCCGTAGGAGGTCGCGACCCTCTGGCCGTCATCCACGTTGACCTTGGCGACCTTCAGCCGACCCCGGTACTCGTCGGCCAGCTCCTCGACGATCGGCGCCACGCGCCGACAGGGACCGCACCACTCCGCCCAGAAATCAACGAGGCAGGGCGCACCGGACTCCAAAACCTCTTTCTTGAAATTCTCGTCTGTCAAATGCACTGCCCCCATACAACCTCCTCATCCTAACTTGTGTGAGAAATGGGTGTTACAGTAATCGGCGAGGCGACCCTCCCTACAAACCCTACCGGCAAAAAGCCTTATTATTATAACAAAAAGGCGGAAAAAGAAAAAGGAAAAAACGCGAGTTGATGAGATGTCCCTTCCGGAGACGCCCTCCCCCGCAAAGAGCCAAAAAATAAGGGGGCGCCCTGTGCGGACGCCCCCTCAATCCCCTACCCGATCGCCGGCGAACCCCTCTCCCCCGTCCGGATGCGGATACACTCCCCTAAGTCCAGCACGAAGATCTTGCCGTCCCCGATGTGGCCCGTTTTGGCCCCCCCGATGATGGCCTTGATGGTGGGCTCGACAAAATCCTCGTTGACGCCGATCTCCAGCCGGATCTTCTTCAAAAGGTTCACCTCCGTAATCACCCCCCGGTACGTCTCCGAAAACCCCTTCTGCTGGCCGCACCCCAGGGCGTTGGTCACGGTCATCTTGTGGACGTCGGCATCATACAGGGCCTTCTTGACGTCCGGCAACTTATGCGGTTGGATCATCGCGATAATGAGCTTCATGGATCGTCACCTCCCTTAAGAATCCCGGCCTATTGCGTCGTGAAGATCTGGAACCCGGCGTAGGACTCCATGCCGTGCTCGCCGATGTCCAGACCCTTAAGTTCTTCGTCGCGCGACACCCTCAGGCCGATCGTCGCGTCGATCAGTTTAAAGAGGGTGCCCATCGTAACAAAAATAAACACCACCACGCTCACCACCCCCAGGAGCTGAATACCAAGTTGTGTCCACCCGCCTGCGTAAAAGAGGCCGTCATGCGCCAGGCCCAGGGCCTTCTGGCCGAACAGGCCGACGGACAAAGTGCCCCACACGCCGTTGAGGCCGTGGACAGGGACCGCGCCGACAGGATCGTCGATCCTCATCTTATCAAGACAGACGACGCCCAAAACGACCAGGACGCCGCCGATGCCGCCGATGAGGATCGCGGCCCACGGCTCGACAAAGGCACACGGTGCGGTGATCGCTACGAGGCCCGCCAGGGCACCGTTCATCGCCATGGAAAGGTCCGGCTTGCCGAACATCTTCCAGACCGCGAACATCGCCGTGATGCCGCCCATGGCCGCCGCGAGGTTCGTATTGATGGCCACGCGCGCGATCAGATCGCCGTTGCCGACGCTCAAGGTCGAACCCGGATTAAACCCGAACCAGCCGAACCAGAGGATAAACACTCCCAGGGAGGCCAGCGGGATCGAATGGCCGGCGAGCACGTTGGGTGAACCGTCCGGGCTGTACTTACCGGTACGTGGTTTCAGGATGATCGTCCCGATTAGGGCCGCAAAGCCGCCGACGGAATGTACGACCGTGGAGCCCGCGAAGTCCGCGAAACCCTTGGCTGCGAGCCACCCGCCGCCCCAGATCCAGTGGCCGACCAGAGGATAGATAAAGGCCGAGATCGCAAACGAATAAATGAGATAAGCGGGAAACTTCATCCGCTCGGCCATGCCGCCCGCGACGATCGTCGCCGCCGCACCGCAGAAGGCTGCCTGAAAGAGCCAGAAGGCGTACAGCGGCACCCCCGCCCCGCTCTCGGCGCCCATAAGAAACCAGCCCTTTAAACCCATGAAACCGTTTCCGGCCCCGAACATGATGGCGTAGCCGAAGAGGAAAAAGCCCAGCGACGCCATGCAGAAGTCCAGGAAGTTCTTCGTCAGGATGTTGCATACGTTTTTGGCGCGGATAAAACCGGCCTCGACCATGCCGAACCCCGCCTGCATGAAAAAGACGAGGAACGCGGCCACCAATACCCACAAGGTATCCAGACCGACCGCCGACGCCGCGGCCGCTTCGGGCGCTGCCCAGACCGTCGGGGCCGCCATGCCCCAACAAACCAGGAGAACACCAACCTTATACAATCCCCTTCTCATGCCTGCCTCCTTACCTTACTTCTTACCCTTATCATCATATGCTCTCAATTTTTCATCCCCCCGGAAGGCGTAGACGCGGTTGATCCGGTTGCTCTTAAACCAGCGCTCAAGGATCGCGATCTGCACCTCCAGCTTCATAGAGAGTTCCTGCAGGGCGTACCCATTCTTCTGCTTCGGCCGCCGGATCCTCTCAGTCAATTCCTTGCTTTCCACGCCCGCCTCCCGGTGTCTGTCGAGATTAAAACGTGTACGACAGACTAAAACCTCCCCAGAAGACATCGTCCTGGTTGCCGTCGGCCGCATCGGACAGGTCCCCATACGGGATCGTGTAATGGATGCTCGGTGAAAACGACAGGCTCTCGGTCAGCGGCACCCCGAATCCGAGAGAGAGCGTCGTCTGGCCGCCGTCACCGGCGATAAAGAGCTTGTCGTTGACGCCCCACGCGACGCCCAGGTCCATCGTAACCTCGGGATCTTCGAGGATCGTCGTGCTGAAAGCCATGCTCGTCTCGACGTAATTCCCGAGACCTCCGCCGTGGTTCTGATCTCCGTAATCCCGGTAGTAGGTCACCCCCAGGGCAATCGGCCAATCGAGCAACGGCACTTTTTCAGTCGCCACGCCGACGTAAAACTCCTTGCTGTAGGCGTTCGTCCCGGGGAAATCGTAATACGTGTGGCCGACCGACAGGTCGAAGTCGCCAAGCGTATACGTGTAGTCGAAGACGAAATCCATCTCATCGGAGTTGGCGGCATCGTTGTTGTCTGCGTCCCAACTGCTCCAGAATGAGAACGTGAACCCCTTCGTGCTCAACGAAAAACCCGGCTGGATCACGGGGTCTTCGTCCAGCGTGAACCCGCGCCACACATATCGGTTGTAAAAATCCAGCGAACCGGAGGCCTTGATGTCAAGCTTGGCCAACAGCGGCTCAGCGGCCGTCGCAGGACCGCAGCTGCCTGTAAGAAACAAAACCAACGCACCGAACAATATCCCCTTCCTGAATGCTCTTTCCATGAAGGTGCTCCTTTTTATGAATGCCCTTATCCGACCTTCATCCCTGCATCGTTGCCATAGGGGCACACTCCCGGTGCCGCGCCTGTGTCTGCGACGACCCTGAAAAAAGAAAAAACGCCCAGAAGAAGACCCACCGTCGTGGTCTTTTCGGACGTCTCTATCCGTGTCTCGCCGTCGAATCAGGCAATAAAAAAGGCGTTCTCTCGAACGCCTCATCGCCTTCTGACACCTTCGTGGTATCGACAGAACTATAACACATCACCGACCGGTTGTCAACCTCCCTTTTTTAAAATCCGCAGCCGGTGAGGCCCAAGGGGGGACCCACGGGTCTGCCGGTCACTGGATCTGGGAGCGGAGCCGGGCGATTTCCGCGTCGAGGAGAACCCGGCGGCTCTCGATCTCTTTCAGGCGACGGCCGTACTCCCGGGCGGTGTTTTCGTCGCGGTAGATGCGCTGATCGGCAAGCGCGCGGGCCTTGGCATAGCCCTCCAGCTTCAGATCCTCTTTCTCCGTTTCCAGCTTCTGGATTTGAGTCCCGATGCGCATGTTGTGGGCCTTGCGCCGGCGCTCCTCATCGTGTTGCCTCTTGTGCTCTTCCCGGGCGCGCTGACGGGCGTGCTGGTCCAAAGGAGGTTCCTTTTTCTTCGGGCCGACGGTCTTACAAATATCCGACATCTGGTCGCGCTTCTCAAGATAATAATCAAAGTTTCCGAAGAACTTGCGCACGCGGCCGTCCTTCACCTCATAGACGACGTTGGCCATGCTGCGCACGAAGTGGATGTCGTGACTGATAAAGACGCACGTCCCCTCGTAACGGGAGAGCGCCATGACCAGCGCATCGACGGCGTCCACGTCCAGGTGGGTCGTCGGTTCATCGAGCAAAAGGAAGTTCGGCGGCCGGATCAGAAACTTGGCCAGGTTCAAACGGCTCTTCTCCCCGCCCGACAGGACGGCGACCTTCTTTTCCACGTCGTCGCCCTGAAAGAGAAACGCCCCCAGGATCGTACGGATATCTTCCTGCGCCATCATGCCGGGCGCGGCGCTATAGGCCTCCTGCAGGACCGTATTCTCGGGGCTCAGCGTATCCAGGCGCGTCTGCGAGAAATAACCGATGGCGACGTTGTGTCCGGCGTCGCGCCTGCCACTGTCGATCGGCAAGACGCCGGCCAGGATCTTCAGGAGCGTAGACTTGCCCGCGCCGTTGACCCCGGCGAGGACGGCCCGTTCACCGCGCTCGATCGTGAAGTCCAGATCCCGGTAGACCGACTTCTCCCCATAGGCCTTGCTTATCTTTTCAAGACTGATGACGCGCTGGCCGCTCCTCGGCGTCCGGGGAAAAGAGAAGTGCCGGATACTCTCCCGTGGGTCCGGCGACAGGACGATCTCCTCCATGCGCTCGATCGTCCTGCGCTTGTTGCGGACCGCCGCCGCCTTGTTGGGCTGGGCGTGGAAGCGCGAGATAAACCCTTCCAGTTGCTTGCGTTTTTTGGACTGGACCTCGAGCTTCTTCTCCAGGTGCCGCCGGCGCTCCTCGCGCAGGCGCTCGTAATCTTCATAGCTGCCGCGCACCTTGGCCATCCGGCCGTGCTCAAGGATCAGCGAATAATTCGTCACCTCCGTCAAATAGACCTTGTCGTGCGAGATCATGATGAAGGTGCCTCTGTACCCCTTGAGGAAATCCTTGAGCCAGAGCGCGGCATTGAGGTCCAGGTAGTTCGTCGGCTCGTCCAGAAGAAGGAGGTCATACGGCAGGAGCAAAAGCTTGGCGAGCAAGACGCGCATCTGCCAGCCGCCCGAGAGCTCCGCCACCGGCCGCTCGACGTCAACCGCCTCAAACCCAAGCCCCATGAGGATCTTTTCGGCCTTGTGTTCCAGCTTGAAAAAATCAAGGACATCGAGTTCATGAAGGATATCGCCGTAGCGCGGCTCATCCGCCCTGTGGGCCAACTCCAGCTCACGCTTCTCCTTGCGCAGAGAACGGATCCGGTCATCCCCCTCCAGCAACTCGCCGATAACGGTCCTCTCCGATGCAAAGCGCGATTCCTGAGGCAGGTACCCGACGGCGATACCCTTTTGCATCTGTATCGAGCCCGAAGAGGGTTCTGCCTCGCCCAGCAAGAGACCAAAGAAGGTGCTCTTGCCCGAACCGTTGGGGCCGATCAGGCCGATCTTCTCGCCGGGACCGATGAAGAGCGAGACGTCCTCAAAAAGCGTCTTCGTGCCGAAATCCTTGGAGAGTCTGCTGATAGTGATCATTTATAGACCGATAACACCTTGATGCGCTTGAGCATGTTCGGATGCGTGCTCAACAGCTCCATCATCTTGTCGGAAAAGCTCAGGTTCAGCGTCCGCGAGCGCAGGACGTGCAGCTCGCCGGGGTCGATCGTGCCGCTGTGGTCGAGGTCCAGCTGGCTCAGCTCCCGGATCTCTTTGCGGGCGCGGGACGGGTCGTTGATGAAAAAGGCCTTGAGGCCTTCGGCGTCGCGCACGACCGCGCGGTCCGTCCGTGCCGATCCATAGACGAGCTTATACAGGGCGGACGCCAGCGTCGAAGGAGAGTTGCCCAGCGCCACAGACCCTCTGTCGGCAAAGTACTCGCGGATGCGCGAGGCGTAGAGAACGAGCAGGTTTGTGATGAAGTAAAAGAGAAATGCCGCCAGGCCGATCAGCACCACCTGGCCGCCGTCGCGGCGCCGGCCGCCCCCGAAGAAGAGAAAGTGCCAGGCGATGCGGTACAGGATCATGGGAATGACGGACAAGAGCGTGATCGTCACGACATCACGGTTCCTCAGGTGGGTGATTTCATGCCCCAGGACCGCCCGCAGCTCCTGTTCGTCCAGGAGCTCCATGATCCCCTGCGTCACGCACACGCGGCCGTCCGACCAGCTGCGGCCGAAGGCAAAGGCATTGGGCAAGGGTAGGGGCGCTATCGCGACCCGCGGCTTGGGCATCCCCGCCTTGCGGGCCAACTCCCCCACCATGCGGTGCAGCTCAGGCGCCTGGCTCTCGGAGACATAGCGCACGCGCATGGACCATTCGACGAGCTTGGGCCCGATTGCGTACTGGATTGCCATCAGGGCAAGCGACAGGATAAGGTAAAAATAAAAATTCCCGATCCCCATGGCGACGCCGACCACGGTCATCACCATGTAGATGATGCCGAACAACACCGCCAGCAACAAAAACATCCTTGCGTGTAAAGAAAACACAACACCCTCCTCTTTATGAGCCCATGCGCTGCGCTCAACGAAGCTCCTCAGGCCTGGGCAGGGGCTTCTTAAAACAGTACGGGCATTATACCATCCTCCCTGCTATTGACAACCCGTCGGTGGAGGTTTATGATAACGGCGGTATGACACAGGTGCTCATCCGCATCCTCAAGGCGCCCTCACGTCTCCTGCGCCGCCTCTACGACTGGACCCTCCACTGGGCCAAGACGCCCCGAGCGCCCCTGGCCCTCTCCGGCATCGCCTTCATGGAGAGCTCCTTCTTTCCGGTCCCGCCGGACATCCTCCTTATCCCCATGGTGATCGCCAAGCCGCGCCGATGGTTTACCTACGTCTGCCTGTGCACGCTGGGCTCGCTCCTGGGCGCCCTCCTGGGCTACGCCATCGGCTGGGGCCTCTACGAAACAGCGGGACACTGGATCATCGCGACCTACCACCTGGAAGAGACGATGGTGCTGGTCAGCCAGAGGTACGAGGAGAACGCGTTTCTGGCCATCTTCACCGCCGCGTTCACGCCCATCCCCTACAAGGTCTTCACCATTTCGGCGGGGCTCTTTCACATCCATATTGCGACGCTGCTGGTCGCCTCGCTCGCCGGCCGCTTCGGCCGTTTCTTCCTCGTGGCGGCGAGCCTCAGGCTCTTCGGCCGCCGCATCGCGGCCACGGTCGAAAAGTACTTCGATATCTTCTCGCTCATCTTCGCGGCTCTCCTCATCGGCGGCTTCCTCCTCATCCGCTACGGCCTCAAATGAAAAAGCCCGGCCGTTATGCCGACCGGGCCTATCATTTTCGTTTTTTAAGAAATTATGCGCTGGCCTTGCGTACGTTGGTGGCCTGTTCGCCCTTGGGACCCTTTTCGACGTCGAACTCGACCTCCTGCCCTTCCTCGAGGGTCTTGTAGCCTTCCTGCGCAATCGCGCTGTAGTGCACGAAGACATCCGTGCCGGCATCCGTCGTGATGAACCCAAACCCCTTTTGGTTATTGAACCACTTCACCTTGCCCCTTGCCACTGCCTTGCCTCCTTCCTTCGCCAGGCCACAAAAAAAACCGCACCCCCGGATATTTCGGGACGACGGTTCACTTTTTGTGGCGGCACGCGTGACACATATATTACCTTCAATGTAATCAAAAAATCCGTCGCTGTCAATCAAAATTTCCGTCAACGGCGACAAGCGACCGGTCCCGCTCCGAGGCAACGACACGCCTTCACGGGATCGCCGCTCTCCTGACCCCGGTTATCCTTCCTGGGCCTCCGCCTGGCTGTTTTCCTCGACGAACTTCTTGATCTCCTCGAAGTTTTCGACGATGAGACGCGCCTTGGTCAGGCCGAAGGAAAACGGATACCGATCCTCCTCGCTGCGCTTCAGGATCAAAACGGGCTTGCCCTTGAACTCTCCTCTCTCGATCACAATAACCTCCTTCTTGGTGGTTAACAATGATGCCGCCGTTCCTAAAATGACAGGATACGACGCGCCTTGCCACGTCTCTTTTAAGGATACCGGCGAGCGTCCCCGGCCTCCTCTTCTTGCGCCACGGCCGGCGCCAACGCTTCCATGATCATGGATCCGGGCAGGTCCACGATCCCGGAGAGCGTCACGGCGTACTCCTCACGGATCCGACCGAGGTCCCGGCCCTTCTCTTCATCAAGGTACCGGATGGTGTCCCGCTCCGACTGTCCCAAGGGCTCGGCCGCATGCGCCTCGATAACCGCCAGCGCATCCTTATCAAAATCAAAGGGCAGGCCGTCCACCGGCATCAGGGCCTCCTCGGCCGGCGCGGGGAGACTGTTGTGCTCCTTGAGCGCCGCTACAAGCGCGCGCTGGCGCCGGGCGCAAGCACGGATCATCTCCTGCGATGCCTCGGCGATCGCCTCGCGCTGGGCGAGGGTCACGGGAATACCCTTGAGCTCCTCGATCTTCTCGATGAGCGGCGCTTTCCCCTCAGCGGCCTGTGCCTCGGACGCCACGGCCTGCAAGAAACACGTCATCACAACAAGAAACGAAAAAAAGAAACCCCGCACCATGCCGACATCGCTCCGCTTTCCCGATTACCCTGGAAACTATTTCATCACAAGGCGGGCCGCCCGGCCCGCAAACACCCTCCCGCTGCTTATTTTTAAATGGGTCATGGAACGGGAGGCCGTACGTCGCCCGGAGGACCCTCATGACATCCCCTTGACCTTCAACGCATCGCCCAGCTCCTTGAAGACCCGACGCCACTCCGGAAGCTGCTGGCCGTCGATCGCCGCCATCTGGTCCGTCAACTCCCGGTGACGGCAGCAAAGACCGAAGTAGATATTCTGCGCCTTCCAAAAATCAAGAGACAACTTCAGATCGTCGGCCACGCGCAGGAAACCCAGAAGCTTCTGGATAAGCTGGATGCTCTGTGGAGCGACGGCCACCTGCTCCATCATGGCGTCCACCCGGTGACTGACCCGTAGGTTCAAGGCGGCCGTGTCAAGCTGGGCGCCGCCGCGCCGGGCCTCCTGCGCCAGGTCCTGGAAACGCTCGAGGCTCGCGTCCGGCTCCTCCAGATAGCGCAACAGATCCGTATTGAGGATAAAGCTCACGACCGTCTTGAAATACTCGGGCAGCGGCTGATGGATATTCTCCATGACCTGCAGGAGAGAGAAGTGATGCTCGTAGATCCGGCGGAACGCCGATTCGATCTCGCCGTGCGTGTCGGCGAAGATCTTATCGATGATGCGGCGCTGTTCGTCCTTGAAGAGGTGCCACAGGGAAAAACTATGGCTGGTGAAGTTGCGGTCGATGAGCCGGATCGCCTCGGAGATCTCGCCGCGCAGGAAGGTCTTCTTCAGATCCTGTTGCATCTTTCGAAAGTCCTCGTCGGTCTTGAAGCGGCGCGCCCCGCCCACCACGTTGTGGTCGCCCATGTGCACCACCGCAAAAGTGATCTCGTCCTCCTCCAGCGTCATGAGCGAACGCAGGTGCACGCATCCGGAGACGAACTTCTGCTTGCCCAACTCCGAGCGCTCGTAGGCCAGCTGTTCGGCCTGGTAGACGTAGATCTGTGTCTTGGGATCGTACTCCGTGAAGATCGAAGAAACCGCGTAATGGACGCCGACGCGCAGAAGGTCCAGAACCGCCGGCTGGACAAAGCGCCGGTAGACATCTGCGCCGTTGCCATAAGGCCTGATGTTGCTCGAGGCACGCTCCAGGATCCCGACATAGGCCTCTTCCAGGGCCGCGCCGCTGGCCTGCCTGGCGAGCTGGATGGCGCGCGCCGCGTACTGCATGATCTGCAGCGTTTCTATCCCCGAGAGATCGTCGAAGAACCAGCCGCAGCTCGTGAACATCAGCAGGGCGTGGCGCTCCATCTCAAGGAGCGTCATCACCTTACTCTGCTCCTGAGGCGAGAGTTCTTTGGCGGCCTGTTCCTTGAGAAAACGCGCCACGCTCTCCTGGGAACGGTCGGCGATGGGGCCGATAAAGGCGTCCCGGGCGGCCCAGGGATCGCGCAAGAGACCCTTGGCGTGCTCTTCAAATATCTCACTCAGGCTGTTCCGCAGCCAATCCATGGCCCCGCGCAGGGGCGCGCGCCACTCCTGGTTCCAGCCCGGATGTCTGCCCGAATTGCAGCCGCAACCCGCCCGCCAGCGCTCCACGCCGTGAAAACAGCTCCACGAGGAGTCCTCGATGATCTGAACCTCGTGGCTCGGCGGATAAAGCTCCAGGAACCGGCCGTAGTTGACGAGTTCGACCGTCTCATCCTGCTCCAGGCGGTAGAGGCAATACGCCAACGCCATGTCGCCGAAGCGGTGGTGGTGGCCGTACGTCTCGCCGTCCGTCGCGATGTGGACGATCTGCGGCGTGCCGTCGTCCGGCCCGAAGAGCGAAAGGAGCTTCTTGGCAAAGACCTCGCCGTCGTTCAGGAGGCCCGCAAAGGCGACCTGCTGCGCCGTCGGGCCGTCATAGAAAAAGAGGGTAATCTCCTTACCCGACGGCAAACGGCACAGATAGGGCTTCTTCGGGTCGATCTTGGCCCCTGATACGTCCTGCCACTTTTTGTCGCCGGTCTTGCGCACCTTCGCGGCCTGACCCGGCGCGAGAATCGTAAAGGCAATGCCCGACTCGGCGAGCAACTCCAGGGTTTCGACGTCCACCGCGGTCTCGGCCAGCCACATCCCCTCCGGCTCACGGCCGAACCGGCGACGAAAATCCTCGATGCCCCAATGGACCTGCGTGCGTTTGTCGCGGCTGTTCGCCAGCGGCATGATGATGTGATTGTAGACCTGCGCCAGGGCATTGCCATGACCGGCATGGCGCTCGCGGCTCTTCTTGTCGGCCTCAAGGATCGTCCGATACGTCGAGGGGTGACGACGCTCCATCCACGACAACAGCGTCGGCCCGAAGTTGAAGCTGACGCGCTCGTAATTACTGACGATATCGATGATCCGACGCTCGTTATCGAGGATGCGCGACGCCGTATTGGGCTCGTAACACTCCGCCGTGATGCGTTCGTTCCAGTCGTGGTACGGATAGGCGGTGTCCTGGCGCTCGACCTCTTCCAGCCACGGGTTCTCCCGGGGCGGCTGATAAAAATGCGCGTGGATGCAGACGAATCGGTTCATGCCGTGCTCTCCTCTATCCTCGACACCCGAGTTTTGCTTGTGCCGCGCAAGCGGCACCCGTCCCGCCACGCTTCCTGGCGGGGCGCGCTAAAAAATAAGTCACCGTCAGAAAATCGGACATCATCAACGCTGGACACGGCTGACGGGCGACGCCGCACCTTGAGGCTGCTTGCGCACAACATCCTGACGGGAAGGTGTTTTTGCAACGGCATCTACCTCCGGACGTTTGAGGCGTCCCTTCCGAAGCTGCTCGAGACGAGGCACGCGCCCTTTGTCGCTCTCGTCTGCCTCTTTCCTGAGGCTACCGGCCTGCCCTTCTTGCCGATCCCGCTCGTTGCGCGGCTCCTTATTTATCTCCCCATCGCCTGGCTTGAGCTGGGGCTTCTCTTTGTTGTCCGGGAGGCGGTCACTCTGAACCGCCTTATCCAGGTGACCACGCATCCTCTCAGGCCAAGACTCCCCCTTCTCGATGGGGTCCTCGAGGGGGCGGCGGTCTTGGCGGGACGCGCCCTCCTCGATGTCACTGCGTCCGGCGCCCTCCCCGATCTCCCTGCGGCCGGCACCCTCCTCGATGTCACTGCGTCCAACGTCCTCCCTGTGTTTCTCGGCGTGGTCTTTCAATCTTTGAACATCAGGGTCGGCTTGCCTGGCCTTAGCCATAAACCGGCGCATCTTGTGCGGATCGCGCCTTGGCATCCCGCGTCTCTGACGCACATCCCGGAGACGCTCTGTCAGACCCTGCTCGGTCCGGTTCCAGCGCTTGAGCTGCGCTTCAGGGATACTCTGGGCCGCCGCCGGCGGCTGAAGACGCCTGACCGATCTTCGGAAACCGGGCGCGATGGTCACCGCCTCACCCATCACCCCTGCCTGTGCGTCGAAGCTCTTGACATAAGGCACGTCGTCGATCGCCTCGACGTCCGTCGTCTCCTCGCGATAACGGGTAACCCACTGCGTGCCGCGGGCGCCGGCCACGGCCGTCGGCGTGCGGATCTCGAACGCCGTGCCGGGCGGCAGGTTCCGAATGATCGAAAAGACCTCCCCCTCCAGGAGTTCGATCTTTTCGTCTTCCTTCAAAAGCAGGACCGCCGTCGTCTTCTCTTCAGCGCGCACGATGTTCTGGTCCTCTTCGTCAAAACCCAGCTCGACGTAAGAAGCACCGCCCGTCCTGATGGTCGCGCCGGTCTCAAGGAGAGCGCCTTCCTGAACGGACTGGAAGACCTCCTGGCCCGCCGCCTTCGCCTCGACGTCGCCCTTTAAAGAGATCGCCTCGATCTCGAGGGTCTGCGCGACCTCGACAGACCCTTCTGGTGCAGACGCCTGGGCCTCCTCCGGGACGGTCTCAGATTCTACGGGCGGGGCGGCGTCGTCTTGCCGGGAGACCAGGACCTCGGCCTCAAGGTGCCCGCCGACGACAAGACACCCCGCCATGAACAAAACCAAAAAAAACCGCTGTCTCCTCATCACATTCTATTTGAGGCCTCGCCTCGAACACTCAACCCCGACGTCCCCGCGCCTCAAACGACGAGCTTATCGAATTCCTCGACGGACACGGCCGGTGACGTCGTGAAACCCACGCCCGTCATCTTCATGAGCTGCGCGGAGACCTTGATCGCCTGAGCGCCGTTCGGAAAATCCACGATAAAGACCAGGTCGTAGGGACCCAGCAGCGCGTGCATTGAGTGGACCTTGCCGCCGGCACCCTCGATGACGCCAAGCGCCTTCTTGGTCCGTTCCGCCGACGCACCCTTGAGCGCCTCCGCTGTATACCTTCCCAGCATCACGTACATCGCCATGACACCCTCCCTTCGTCTCGCGCGCCGCCCTTTAAACGGCCGCGCTCTCCTGTTTAGAATCCCTCAAAAACAGCACGCACGTGCTGACCTTCTGCGAAATCCCCTTCATCCAGGCCATGTCGCTCGCCTCGGCCATGCCGAAAATATTGATATCCGCCGGCGGCGCCTGCGCCAGAACATCCTCGAAACGGCCCACCAGGACGCACGGCTCGATATCGCCGGGCAGGCGCATCACCCGGCGCAGTTTCATCAGATACGCCTGCGCGTCGACCTTCTCTTTCTCGCTCGTCACCGCCTGCAACAGCCGCAGCTTGCCGTCCCAGTTCTTCTCGAGCTGCAGCGCGACCAGGATCGCCAGGTCCAGGTTCGGGCTGCCCTGGCGGATCCACAGATTGATCGTCTCTTTCTGCCCGAGACCCACCTTGGCGTGCCAGACGAAGACCATGATGCCCAGGTCCAGGACCGAGGCCTTGCGCAGGAGCTCCTGGATCATCTTGTCCTTTTCAGACGAGGCCCCCAGCTTCACGAAAAGGACGTTCGGCGGAAAGACGGCGCCTTTTTGCGATTCCATGATGATCGACGCCGCCTGCATGAAGTTGTCGCCCGCGGCGCACATGGAGGAGGCCAGGATCCCTGCCTCCTGAAGCGGCTGCGCGATAAGGCTCATCTCCTCGATGCTCTTCTTGTGCTCGGCCACCTCTTCGGCCTGCACGTGGTGTCCGCAGATCTTAAAAAGCTGGATACGGCCGCTGGGAAAGGCGACCGCCCTGAGGAAATCGATGATCCCGACCCACTCCCGCGGCTTCTCGACGGGAATCAGGAGGTTCGGTTTCCAGATCTTGGGGTGGTAGGGCAATTGCTGGGCGATCTTGAGCGCCTGCTCGGCAAAAAAGATAAACAGGCCCTTGCGCACGTCCGGCCAGTAACGCCGCGTCTGGTTGTTGAAGAGCAAAAGATACACGCCTACCGTGGTGCCGATCGCGATGACGCCAAAGAGCGGGTTGATGAGGAACATCGCGTAGAAGCATCCGACGGCGCCCAGCAACGAGATGACAGGGTGCACCCGGAAGGTCGGACGGAAGCTCGCGATGCCGATCGTCTTTTCGATGAAGACCGAGGTGTTGAGCGCTCCGTAGGTAATCAAAAAGAACATCGTGAGGATGACCGCGATGGCGTTGAGGGTACCCATCGAGATCGTGATGAGCGCGATGAAGGCGGTCAACAGGACGGCCGGCGTCGGCTCACCGTGCTTGTTGACGCGGTCAAAGGTGCGGCCGATGGGCAGGACGCGGTGGCGGCTAAACGCGAAGAGCGTGCGCGGCGCCGCGACGAACATGCTCAGGGCCGAGGAGAGGGTGGCGCCCATGACGCCCGCGACGACGATACCGCGCCAGCGGCTGTGGTCGATGATAAAGGTGGTATTGGCGACGAGGTCTTGGGGGTCGGAGGCATGAGCAAACCACACGCCCAGCGCCACGTAGATGACGAATGTGATCCCGATAGCCGAAAGCGTCCCTCGCGGGATGCTCCTCTCCGGCTCCCTGAGCTCTCCCGACATGCTCACCCCGGCGAGGATCCCGGTCACCGCCGGGAAAAAAATCGCGAAGACCCTCCAGAACGGGATCTCGCCGACCCCGGTCCAGACCCCGGAGGTGTGCGCCACCACCTTATCGCTCAGAAAGACTGAAAAGAGTGAAGCGACGATGACGCCCATGACGGCATACTGGAGCCGGAACGCCAGGCGGGCGCTCAGATAGGAGACGAGAAGGAGGGCGCTCCACAGAACGATGCAGACGATCTTAAAGTCGTGCTGCGGGAAGACCCACGCCCAGCACTCCGCGAAGCCGGCGATATAAAAAGCCACGGAGATCGCCTGCGAGAGATACAACGGGATGCCGATCGCCCCGCCCACCTCCAGACCCAGAGATTTGGCGATAAGGGCATAGGCCCCGCCGGCGCCGACGCGCACGTTCGTCGTGATGCTCGAAATCGAGAGGCCCGTGAACAACGTCACCGCGTTCGCGATGAAGACGATGCCCAGGGCCGGCACGAGACCCACCTGGCCGACGACCCACCCAAGGCGCAGATACATGATGACGCCCAGAATGCTCAAAAAGGTCGGTGTGAACACCCCTTCGAACGTCGAGAACCGCTTGTTCATCGCCTATCCCCCAACTGAAACTCCGAGATGAGATTCCGAGACCAGCTGAGACTCCGAAACCAAGTCATTGCGTGCCGATGTCACGGTTCCATTTGGGACGCACAGACCACATCTTTGAAGTCTTACCGGGTCTGTGAAGCCTCACTTTTTACTCGGTGCGCGGCGAGGGACTCCTCCTCAGAGGCTCCTCCACCGTCCGGAACATCGGCAGGTTCGCCTCGGTCGCCACGTAGATAACGTTCGGGTTCTGGTTGAGCGTGGTCGTCCAAAGGTACTGCAGGTAGCGCTGGGTCAAGCTCTCGTCGATGATCGTCTGGGCGTCGCGGATACCTTCGGCCTCGACGCGCTTGCGATCCGCCTCGAGCTTTTCGCGCTGCACGATAAACTTCATGCGCTCGGCCTCCTGCTCGGCCTTGAGCTTCTGTTCGATGGCCCCGCTCACCGTCGGGGGAAGCGTGATCGCCCTCAGGAGCACGCGCTCAACGATGATACCTCGTTCTCCGACCATCTCTGTCAGCGCCTTATGGATCTCCTGGGCGAGGGCTTCGCGGGCCGACGTATAAAGGGCCTTTGCCTCGTTGGCCACCGTCACCCCGCGCGCCGCGGCGCGGAACTGCGGGATAAGGACGACATTCTCATAATCGGGGCCGACGGTCTTATAGATCTCGACGGCCTTTTCCGGGTCAAGCTTCACCAGGACAGAGATGTCAAGGCTGATCGTCAGACCCTCCTTGGAGGGAACGTTCATCACCTCTTTGTCCTCGACCGTCCGTACGCTCATCATCAGCACGCGGGCCAGCGGGTTAACAAGGTTGATGCCGCTGTTCAACGGTCTGGGCGCGACGCGGCCGAAGAAATCGACAACCCCCACGTACCCGGCCGGCACCACGCGAATGGAAGCCAGGAGCAAACCGATGGCAAGCCCCACAACGGCCAGGACGATAGCGGGCTTCACGGAGCCTGTCTTAGACGCCTGCACGAAGACCAACCCCAACATGAAACCAACCACCAACAGAATCAACGCGCCCACCTCTTGACGGGGCGCGCTCAACGGCGCTCCTTATCCGTCGCGCCAGCGTTAAGAGGAAAAACACCTGCATCTGGGCCGCCTCACCTTCTCGGCGGCCGCGCTTAACGGCGCTCCTTATTCGTCGCGCCAGCGCTCTTACTCAAAAGCTCACCCTCTATACCAGCGCCCGTTATGGAAAACCTCCGTTCCCTGCTTCCCCTGGCGCTTGCGCCACGTTTGAACGATATCAAGAAGAGCGCGCTTGAGCGCCCCTCCAAAAGTAAGCTTCTGCCGGGACAAGACCCAGGCCAGACCGGCCGAAAAACCGAGTATCATAAACAGAAAGATAAAAAACATAGATTGTTATATTATAACGGGTTAGGGGCCTGTCGGCAATAAGATTAGGAAGTCTTACAACAGCGACTGTAACGGCAGGGTAAAGTGAAAAACAGATCCCTTGCCCGCTTGAGACTCGGCCCAGATGCGGCCGCCGTGGGCCAGAATGATCTGCTTGGCGATAAACAATCCCAGGCCGCTGCCCTCCTTTTCCGAAGCCGCGCCGAACTGCTGAAAACTCTGGAACAACCGCGGCATATCCCGTACCGGGATACCGGGACCGCTATCCCGGACCGACACGTGGAGGGCATCGGCGTCCTTGCGGGCCTCGATATGGACGCTGCCGGCCGGCGTGAATTTCAGTGAATTCGTCACCAGATTCATAAGGACCTGGGTGACTTTATCCTTGTCGCACACGACGCGGGGCAGGTCTTTCGCGACGTCAACCGTCAGGCTCAACTTCTTCTCATCCGCCACGGGACGCACCGTCGTGATGACGTCATCAACAATCTCCCCCAGATGATGCCACGTCCGCACCAACCGCAGTTGTCCGGATTCTATCTTCTGAAAATTCAGGATATCGGTCGACAGGCGGCTTAACCGATCAATATTGCGCAAGGCCACGTCCAGGAGATCCTTCTGTCCCTGCGTGACCGGCCCCTGCAACCCTTCGACGACGAGGGCGATACCCTCCCGCATGGCCGTCAAGGGCGAACGCAGCTCATGCGAGGCGATGGAGATGAAGCGCGACTTGATCGCGATCGCCTGGCGGACCTCCTCTTCCATACGCTTGTGCTCCGTGATGTCGTGGCTGATGGCCGAGATACCCACGACCCGGCCGCGCCGACCATAAAGCGGCGAGGCGGTCAGGGAGACGTCGATGACGCGACCGTCCTTGGTCATGCGCTTTGTCTCGAAGTGACGCAGATGCTCGCCCCGCCCCACGCGCTCAAGGATCTCCTTGCTCTCCTTCTGATGCGTGACGGGGACGAGATACGAGATATGCCGGCCGATAACCTCCTCGGCCGTAAAACCATATATCTGCTGTGCCCCCCTGTTCCAGGTCAGGATCTTACCCTCAACGCTCTCACTGATGATCGCGTCGTCTGAGAACGAGACGATACCGGCCAGGCGCGCCAATTCCCGCTCGATCTTCTCGTGGACGGCCATCTCGTGCCGGAATGTCAACCCGCCGGCGACCAACAGGCAAGCCGCCAGCGCGGTGCCGACACCCAGAAAGACAAGCGCCCTCGTCGCGACCCGCCTCACGCGGCTATCCGCCGCGGCGATAAACTTCTCCTGGTCGAGGCGCCAACCGATCACGAGCTCCTGAATCTGATCGGTCAGGCTCTCCCCCCGGCCTGTCTCAATCAAGTCTTCGGCCGCCTCCGGACCCTGCCGCTCATAAAACGCAAGGACCTGCTTCTGGAACTCAATCTCTTGGGCGGCCAGCCTCTGTAAGGTCTCGTAACGCTGCTTCGACAAAGGGAGGATGACAAGAGAAGCAGCCGTTTCAAGGTCCTGCGCAATCCCCGTCTCAATCTGCGTAAGGCCGTCCATGTAAGACGGGTCCTTGGTGATGACAAACCCGCGAACCGCAGACTGCATCGCCAACAGACCTCCCAAAGAACCCTCCAGCGCCGCAAGGATCCGGTGACCCCTATTGCGCTCCCCTGCGGCTCCGTTGTATTGCCGGATCGTCAGGTAGGATACGGTATTGAAGATCAAAAGGACGACCAGCATGAGAAACAGAAACATGCTGAGCCAATGGGAGAGCAGTCTCTCGGAGATCTTTTTACGCATGGGAAAAAACCGGAACGGACCGCCGGCGGTAAAAATCAGGCTGCGCCTGCGCCTTCGAGGGCCTTTCTGATCGCTTCGAGAACGTCTTCTGCCTTGCAAGGCTTGGAAAGGAAGACCCTGGCGCCGGCCTCTTGAAGCGCCCGCCTCGTCTCCGGATCTCCTACCCCTGAGACGACGATAACGGGCAACATCTGCCCATGTAGCGTCATGCGGATGTTCCGCAGGGTAGTTATGCCGCCGCCGGCGGGCATGGAGATATCCAAGACGATGCAATCCGGATTCTCCTTATGCACCAAGGCTACCCCCTGATAGGCGTCCGTGGCGGCCACGACCTCGAAACCGCCCTGCCGGAGCCGTATCGCCAACACCTTCACCCAATCCATGTCATCGTCAACAATGAGGACCTTCGGCATGCTCCCTCCAGATTAGAAATATCAACGGGTATAAAGTAATTATATCGTCTTTCGGGCAAAAGACAAGACAGGAAGTTGGGCAAAGGGGTGAACCCCTTTACACGCTACCCAAAACATGCTATAAATAGCCCCGAACGCAGGCTTAACGGGCCGGCCCGCCGCCTCACAGGGGCCGTCCTCATTCTTCTTACAGATAGACCTGGTGGGTGTAGCTCAGCTTGGTAGAGCACTTGACTGTGGCTCAAGTCGCCGCGGGTTCGAATCCCGTCACCCACCCTGTTTCTCTTTATCCGAGCTCTGTCTCGCAGGGATACTTACCTTAATAATATCCTGTCCCGGTACGCGCCGGTGTGCCGGGCCTGCGCATTCCCGAAGACCGCACGCCGGATCACCCGCGAAGAATACGAAGAGGTCGTCAACCTGGCCAAGGGGCCGGGGCTGATCAACCTGGATATCCAGGGATATTAAGAGAGGCTTCGCCGGGAACCGTATTTTATACGAAACGATAGACGGGATCCTCCAACAACAAAGGGGAGAGCATGTTTAGAGAAAAGATCAAGGTATTGGATTGCACGGTGCGTGACGGCGGACTGATCAACAACCACGACTTCGATACCCGGTTCGTCCGCGAGGTCTACAAGGCGCTCTCCGCGGCCGGGGTGGATTACATGGAGGTCGGCTATAAGAATTCCAAGAGGCTCTTTTCTCCCAAGGAATTCGGGAAGTGGAAATTCTGCGACGATGAGGAGATCAAAAAGGTCACGGACGGCATCGCGTCAAAGACGAAGATCTCCGTCATGGTCGACGTGGACCGGGTCGACGTGGACGACGTCGTCCCCTGCCCGGAGAGCCCCGTCGATATGATCCGGGTGGCTTCTTACGTCAAGGACATCGACAAGGCGATCTTCCTCGTGAACCACTTTGCGGACAAGGGCTATGAGACGACGGTCAATATCATGGCCATCTCGCGGGCCCTGGACAATGAATTGAACGAAGCCCTGCGCCAGTTGGAAAATGAAAGCAAGGCGAAGGTCATTTACATCGTCGACAGCTTCGGGGCCCTGTATCAGGAGACGACGGAGTTCCTCATCAAAAAGGCGAAGAGCATCCTTAAGACCAAAGAGGTCGGCATGCACGGGCACAACAACCAGCAGCTGGCCTTCGGCAACACCATCGAGGCGATCATCCACGACGCCAATTACGTGGATGGCACGGTCTACGGCATCGGCCGCGCCGCCGGCAACTGCCCGCTCGAGCTCATCCTGGGATTCCTGAAAAATCCGAAGTTCGACATACGGCCCGTCCTTGAGCTGATCTCCAAAGAGTTCATCCCGTTGCGGGAAAAGATCGAGTGGGGGTACATCATCCCGTACGCGATCACCGGCATGCTCGATGAGCACCCCCGGGCGGCCATGGCGCTGCGTAAGAGCGAAAAAAAAGAGAATTACCGGGAATTCTTCGACAGCCTGATCGCGGAGATCGAGGAGTAACGTGGATCGCGCGGCCTTCAGACAATCGCCGATATTCGGGATCCTGCGCGGCATCGAGGCCGAGGTTCTGGAACCGCTGCTCGCCGCCGTCGCGTCGGCCGGATTGAAGACGATCGAGATAACCATGAATACCGAGGGCGCCGCGGCCCTGATCCGCAAGGCGGCCGCGCTCTCCAAGGGGGACCTTTGCGTCGGCGCCGGCACGGTCCTCGACATGAAGGACCTGAAGGCCGCGCTCGATGCCGGCGCCACCTTCATCGTCATGCCGGTGCTCATCGAGGACGTGATGGCGTATTGCGTCAAAAACGACATCCCCGCCTTTCCCGGCGCGCTCACCCCGACGGAGATCTACCGCGCCTGGCGCGCCGGCGCGACGATGGTCAAGGTCTTCCCCTCCCACCTCTTTGGCCCCGCGTATTTCAAAGCGATAAAAGGGCCTTTTCGGAACGTGGAGCTCCTGGCCTGCGGCGGGGTCACGCCCGAAAACATGAAGGCGTACTTTGAAAACGGCGCCTCCGCCGTCAGCTTCGGCGCCAGCGTCTTCAAGAGCGAGGGACTTGCCAAAAGAGACTTCCAGGGCATCGGCCAAAGCATAAAAAAATACACAGATGAGCTTCACGTAATCCGCGCCGCTGAGAAGCGGCATCAAGGAGAGGACGGACGGGGCTAAAAACTAAGGCGCCCCTTCTCCTTCATCGGATCCGGGGCGCCTTAATCCTTGGCGCGCGATACGCTGCTGCGGCGTTATTCGCTTTCAGTCGCTTAGCTGCAAGAAGAGACCCTGCGCGGCTTCGCCTTCCCTGCCGATCGGGTCGCAAGGTCCTCGGTCGAGAACTCCTCGCTTTGTCCCACCGCGTTCTGACGCAAGATACAGCCCGACAGACACACGCAGGAGACGCATCATCCTTCTCTGGCCTTGGCTACCCCCCTACGGCTACCTTGGCCTTACGGCTTTTGAGATTCCGGGGCTCTTTACCGTTAAGGATCAACTCTGCCTCTTCCCGATAAGCCTCCATCACATAAGGGATGCCGGAGACCTGGGCAGCCTCCTCGGTCAACGCCATCAGGTCCCTGCGGGAGATGGTGGCGACCCTGAAGTTCCTGCTCCCGGCCATCAGTTGCTGGAGGCCGACGCGGATCTTCTGTACGAAGGAGTAGATGCCGACGGCGCCCAGAGGGATCTTCTTCATGTCCTTGCCATACTTTTCAAGGAGCTCTTCGTAATAAACGAAGATTTCGCGCTCCGATTTTCCGTACGATGCGACACTCGGAGGAAGGGCTTCTTCTTTGATCCAGTTGGCGATATTCTTGCCGACCATGCCGGGGATCATCAGAGCCCTGCCCATGCATACCGCCTTCACGTAAGGCGCGCCCATGGCGATCGCCTTGAAGACGTGGTCTTCCGCCGAAAACCCTCCGGCGATGGCGATATCAGGAACACGCATGCCTTTCTTGGACAACTTCTGACAGAATTCATGGGTGAGGGCTTCCAGATAAAACGTCGGGATCCCCCACTCCTGCATCATCCTCCACGGGCTCATGCCCGTCCCGCCCGGCGCTCCGTCGACCGTCAGCAGGTCGATCTTGGCCAACGAGGAATACTTGATGGCCATGGCCAACTCCCGCAGGGAATACGCGCCGGTCTTCAGGGTGATGCGCTTGAACCCCAGCGCCCGCAGCCGTTTGACCTCGGCCAGGAAAGACTCTTCGGCAACAAAGCCCAGGCGTGAATGCCGCTCGAACTCTTTAAGGGCGCCGTCCTGAAAAGCCTTCTGATTCGCCTCAAGGGAAGGATCCGGCGTGACGATATAACCACGCCTCTGAAGCTCCAGCGCCCCCTCCAGGCCCCTGACCTTTATCTCGCCGCCGATGCACTTGGCCCCCTGGCCCCACTTAAGTTCGATAGTCTCCAGGCGATGCTTCCTGCGCACGTACTCGGCCACGCCCAGACGCGTGTCTTCGACGTTCATCTGGACCAGGATCTCGCCGTGATCCTCCCGGTAACGCTTGTAGGTCTCGATACGGCGGTCCATCTCAGGAGAACTCTTAATCTTCCCCTGACTGTCCAGTTCCAGTTTCGGATCGATGCCGCAGACATTTTCCCCGCACACCAGGGTGATGCCGGAGATGGCCGCCCCCACGGCAAAATGTTCCCAGTTTTTACGGGCGATCTCGGTAGAGCCCAACGCGCCCGTAAAAACGGGAACCTTCATCTTTACCTTGGAGTCCCAGCCATATTCGATCTCTGTGTCGACATCCGGAAACTTCGTATTGTCCGGTGTCCCCTGGGCGTCTGCCCGCAGCCCCCGGGCGCCCAAGGCATATCCCTGGATATTCAGGTGCGAATAATCGACGGGATAGTCCTTGTCCGCACCCGCCGTCATCTCGCCGAACGGACCGGGGTAAATGACCTCCCTGCCCCGGAACGTCGCCTTGAAGATATCACAATTCCCCTTGCAGCCGTCCACGCAACGGGAACAGATGCCAGAACCCGGCACCACGTTTCTGGAACGGTTGAACGTCCCGACCGCATCGTTAGCGTTTGGCCTGCTTAAATTCATCTTGCCTCCCTCCTTTTTTGACTCTGCTCATGTTGTTTGGACTGATCCACACGGATCACGGCAAACGTTTGCCTCATGAGCCAACCGGCTACTTTGCCTCTGTGCTCTGCCTCATCTCCGAAGCCAGGATGATCGCCTCGGCCACCTCGCGCATGGTCTTACGGTTGTTCATGCTGTATCGGCGGATCTTCAGATAGGCCTGTTCTTCCGTAAGCTTTTCATCGCGCATCAAGATGCCCTTGGCGCGCTCGAGCCTCTTGCGGCTGTCCAGTTCTTCCTGGATGACCTTGCTTTTGACGATCAATTCTGTGTTTCTGATCGCGACCGCCGCCTGGTTGGCGATGGTCGTGAGGATCTCGATCTGTGTCTCGCTGAAATCATGGGGCTGGAGCGTGTAACAGTTAATGACCCCGATGACCTTGCCCTGCACCGCCATGGGCACGCATAGCAAGGAGCGCAGACCCTCCTTCTTGGCGATATCCTTGTGCTTGTATTCTTTCTCTTTCGTTACATCCTTGATCGTCGCGGGTCGGTTCTCCCGCGCGACCCGTCCGGCGATGCCCTCTCCCAACTTTAAGGGCGGTTTTCTGTTGTACGCCTCGCTGACGCTCTGCGTGGCGCGCACCGCGAGCGTATCGGTCTTCTTGTCGATCAGCATCAATGAACAGATGTTGGAATCCAACAATTCCGCCGTGACCGTGACGATGAGCCTCAGGATGTCCTCGAGGTAGAGCTCGGAGGTTATGGCCTTGCTGATCTTGGACAACGCCTTGATCTGTTCGTCCTGCATGCCGGCTCCCGCTCAAAAAAAAGACGTCCTGCCCGTCATGGGACAAGAACGTCTTCTTCCGGATTCCAATATTGAAAGGTCATGTGCTTGAAAATAACAAAAGCGTCCCCTTTCGAGAACGCCCCTTTGCTTCTTTCCCAAAGCACACACGTTGTGCTTTTGTTAAACTATAACATCAAATCCGCGCTTGTCAAGCCCCCTCTTTCCCCTGTCTCATTTTCGGCGTCACGCGAGGCAAGGCAAGACGTGGATCCTGCAGGAGAGAACAGTCTGCGCCGCTGCGATCTCCAAGGGGCGGATTCTGGGACGGATAGGGAGATCCTGTCGGTCCTGTCCTTGGGCGCCCGTAAGGGGAGAACGAACGTGAAACAGCTTCCTTGCCATCAAGACCGCCGAATTTTTTCAATATTGATCAAGGGGGCACGTCGTTCGTGGACAATCGTTGAAAAATACGCCGATTGCATCTCGTTCGTCCTCTTGAATTCGCGGTTGAACCTCTGGATAAGGATCGTCCTCTTTTCCAGCTCATCGGCGCTCTCCCGCAACCGATGGCTCACCTGATTGATGGACGTCGCCAGATCCTTGATGTCGTCCGCCGATCCTTTGTCGTCTGCCGGGCGCCGGACGTCGCCCCCCGCGATCGTCTTCAGATTCGAACAAAGCTCTTTCAGGATGCCCGTCAGTTGATGCAGCCCGACCGCACCCAGCAGGCCGACGAAACAGGTGACGGCGATAATCAGGCCCTTCGTGGAAACAAACGAGGAGGCGTCTGTCGCGAGATAACAAAAGACCAAAAGGGGGATGGTGACGATAAGGCTGACCGAAACGCGAAGATCCTGCGTGCCATGGGGTACCCCTTAGAATAAGGAGAGAGGAGGGGCGCTGGAAATCTGCCCCAAGGAGATGGAAATGAGGCAAAACGGGTCAGATTCCGGCAGTGGTTACCACTTGAAGGTGAGACCCCCCTCAAAGTACCTTTCGGGGATGGGAAAATAATAATCCGCCCAGTATTTGCTATTCGTGAGGTTATGGACGGACAAAAAAAGCGTCACGTTCTTTAGCTGTTGGGATATCTTGAGATCGACCAGCATCTTGCGGTCATTCGGCCGGGAGCTGGCCGGCTCGTTCCACCGGTCATAATATCCATAGAGGCAAAGACGAAAACCGTTGCGACCCCGATAATCCATGGTCGCGGAATAGCTCTGCCGGGGCTTGCCCCCTCCCATCACCGTTTGCCCGCTCGCTCTGTCTTCGACGTCGTTAAATGCCGCGCCGAGCGAAAAACGGAGCTCCTGCGTCAGCTCCACATGCGCCTGGAGCTGGGCGCCCTGCCTTCTGAACTTCTCAAAGTTTTTCATGTAGTAGTCTCCGGACCCGTTGACCGCCAGGGTGATCGCCTCCGAGACATCGGCGCGGTACAAGGAGAGATCGAGTTTCAGGGCCGGCAAGGGCCGGCTCTGGACACCCATCGTATAGACCCAGGCCCGCTCGGCATGGATATCGGGGTTGGTCGTCAGTCCGCTCAGGACGAGATCATAGTGTTTCCACAAAAGCGGGGGCGCGTTGAAGGCGCGTGCAACCTCGAACCGCACGAAGGTCTCCGGGATGTGCTCGAAGCGATACAGCGCCCCGACACAAGGACTCCACTCCCTGCCGTATTCGCTATTGTAATCGAAGCGCAACCCCGCATGGACGTTCCACGGCGCCTGCACCAGCGTGTAATTGACGTAGGGCGCGCCGAAGGTCAGCGTCTTTTCCTCACTAAGGTAGCTCGATCTCAGCCGATGCCACTCAATGTCCGTCCCCCAGACGAAGAGATCCTCGCTGCGCATGGAAGTCGCCCAAGACGTGCTGAGCTGATACAAAAGATCATCCGTCCTCGCCGCCACGAAAGGGTCCGTATCGGTTGCGGTCAGAAAGGCACGCATGCCGATATCCTGATGGGCATATTTCATCTCGATCTCGGAGCGCCAGCGCCCATCATCTTTCTGCCAGCCCACCTTGCCGTACCGGGCACGATAGGGCTGGGCCTGCCAGGTACCGTCCAAAGAGATGCCGCTCTGCGTCGTCGCATCATCGTAACCAAACAAGAGCGTCAAGCGGGTCTCCGGATCGCTCTCATACGAAAACTTCCCGAAGACGTTTCTCTGCAGGACGTCATCGCGAGGATCCAGGCCCGCCGACTCCATATGGCTGGAGGAAAAATAATAACCCAAAAGACCGCCTCGCCCCGCGACCTCGGCGCTCTGCCGGCGGGTCTGGAATTCGGCAAAAGAGGCCGTCAGGCTTCCCTGGGGCGTCGTCGTCGTGCCGGTGTCTTTCGTAATGACGTTGATCACCCCGCCCAGGGCAGAGCCCCAGGTGCTTGAGGACGGTCCTCGGATCACTTCAATATGGTCTATGTTTTCGAGGGGGACTTTCGCCAGATCCGCCTGACCTGAGGCCTGGTTATTCAAGGGGATGCCGTCGATCATGACCAGGACATGCCGGGAGTCGCATCCCTGAAGGGTCACGGCGCTGCCGTGTCCGAATCCCCGGTTGGGCTGGATGTCGATACCCCAGACATAGCCCAAAACCTCCCCCAGGTCCTGCGCCGGCAGCGAGGCGATGTCCTGCTCGTCCAGCACAACGACATCCTCCGTCGCCTCGTCGAGACGGCTGGGCGTGCGCCGGTTCGTTACGATGATCGTCTCCAGGGGGACCTCCCCCGCGTCCAGGAGGCAAGACGAAGCTTCTGCGGATTCTTCAGCCGGCGCGGGGGAGGCGCACAGGGACGCCATCCCAAAAAGAAAAAAGGAAACCGTACCCCCCAAGACGAGCCGCATGGCTTTGCCGGTATCCGATATGAAAACTAACGCAAGAGAAAAAACAACAAAAGGAAGGAAAAACGTATTCCTAACCTGTCTGTATCACAATGCGTTCACATCGCCCTGCCGAGAACCGCCGGCGCCTCGAGGGGGATCTCGATAAAAAATGTCGTCCCGGCGCCGATTTCGCTTTCGACCCGGATACTCCCCCCATGCCGCTCGATGATCCTGCGGCAGATACTCAACCCCAGGCCGGTGTGACCCCGCTGAGTAGTATAAAGCGGATCAAAAACCTTGTCCAGCGCTTCTGCGGATATGCCCCGCCCCGTATCCGTTACGCGTATTTCGACAGGCGTGGGCTTAAGCGTATTTTTGCCTGCAAGGCCCTGGGCCGTAATCGTGAGCGAACCGCCCTGCGGCATGGCATCGATGGCGTTCACGATGATATTGATAAAGACCTGCTTCAGGCGCTCCTGATCGGCCATCGCGAAGAGACCGGGCTGCGGGCGCAGGTGCCGCACAGCGATGCGGCGCTCCTTCAATTTGTTCGAGAGCATCTCCAGCGTCTCGGCCAAAAGGTCATGGATCTCGACCCGGTCTTTCTTCAAGGCATCGCTCGAAGACAGGCCCGAAAATTCATTAAGAAGCCGCTCCCATCGGGAGATCTCCGAAGGGACCAATCTGTCAAATCTGTCGATAAAATGCTCATCGGCATGCTCTTTGGGAAACGAGTGGACAAACAGCTTCAAAAGCATCAAAGAGTTCTTAAGCTCGTGGGATATCCATGCCGCCGCCTCTCCGACGGCGGAGAGCCGCGTCTTTTCCCGGGCCTCCCTCAACCTTGCCGTCATCCGGTTGAAGGAACGGACCAACTCGCCTATCTCGTCCCGCCGGCGGACGACAAGGTTCTGATCCAGGTCTCCATCGGCAACGGCCCTGATCTTGGACCCCAGGGTTTTGAGGGGACGGATCAAAAATTGGGCGAGGAAGATACTGGCCAAAAGGACCAGCACCTCTCCGATCCCGATGATCAGGAGAAACTGCGTCTTCATGATCGCCGAAAAACGAAACGCCTCATCCCAGTCCTGACGCAGCACGAACCCCCAATCCGTGCCCGGCACCGGCGTATAGGCGGCGATCACCTCCTTACCGGAGGCGTCTTGCATCCGGGCCGCGCCCGCCTCGCCCGCGAGAGCCAGCCGGACGTCCCGTTCGCCGGACACGTCCTCTTTCTTTATCACCCGTTTCTTGTCCGGATGGGCGATGAGCTGTCCGCCGCGGGAGACCAGGAACGCACGCCCCGTCTCACCTACCCGGATGCGGTCCACGACATCCCAGACGCCGCGAAGATCGACGTCGCCGACCAGATACCCGACGGCCCGGCCCGCCTTTTTGATGGGCGTGGCCATGGTCACGTAAGGGGTGCGCTCATCCTGTATTATCTTCATCTCGGAGACGAACGCCCCGTCCCGCAAGGCCGTGGACAGGACCCCCTGAGGATACGGCTCGGGAAGGGGCCTGCCCATCTCGGAACCGGCCCAAGGCTCCCCCTTGATGTTCACGGAGACGGCCCGCAGAAAGACGGGCTGATTCAAGACCAGCTCAACGAGGACCGTCTCCTGGCGCCAGGGAGAGGGGTACACGACCCCCAGCATAACGCTCGTCGATTTTAAAATATCCTGCGCCCTTTGCATGAACAGGGCGATCTCCCGGGAGGCGATGACGGCGATCTCCTTGTGCTCCGTCATCACGGTGTTGCGCATGGCGCGCTCGGACGTATGCAACCAAAGGAACCCCAGGAGCGTCACCGGGACGCCCACCGTGACGAGGATGACCGGAAAGATACGCGTCCAGAGCCTGCGGTACGGCAGGCGCCAGAAGAGGCTGGACAACTTTCTTTTGATGTGTACCTTCATGGCGGGCTTAGCGGTTGCGCGGGGACGTCCGGGGCCGAAGGCGCGGACGCGGCCGGAGAAGATATCTGCTGCCCCCACAGCTTGGCGTAGAGGCCGCGTCTTTCCAGGAGCGCCGCGTGCGTTCCTGTCTCGATGATGCGGCCGTTATTCATCACCAAGATCCGGTCCGCGCCCGCAATCGTTGAAAGCCGATGGGCGATGATAAAGGTCGTGCGGCCCCGCATCAGGTTGTGGTAGGCCTGCTCGACGATCCCCCGCTCCGTCTCGGAGTCCACGGCGGAGGTCGCCTCGTCCAGGATCAGGAGGGCCGGGTCCCGCAGGAGGGCGCGGGCGATGGAGATCCGCTGTCTCTGACCGTAGGAAAGGCTGATACCCCTCTCGCCGACCGGCGTCTCATACCCATCGCGCAGCTCCATGATAAAAGAATGGGCATGCGCCGACTGCGCGGCTTCGACGACCTGGGCCTGTGAAGCGTCCGGCCGGCCGTACAGGATATTCTCCCTGACGCTGGCATTGAAGAGATAATCATCCTGAAGCACCATGGCCACCTGGGAACGGTACGCCTTCAGGTCAAGGTCCCTGAGGTCAAGCCCGTCGATGAAGACCGATCCTGCAGAAGGGTCGTAAAACCTCAAAAGAAGATTGATCATGGTCGTCTTGCCGGAGCCGCTCGGGCCGACCAGAGCGACGACCTCCCGCGCCCCGACCTCCAGGTTGATATCATGGAGGACCTCTGTGTCCTTCTCATAAGCAAAGCAGACCCGCTCAAACCCGACCCTCGCCTCCAGCCGGCCGGGAAGGACGGCCTGCGGCCGCTGCCGGACCTGCGGCTCTTGCGCCAAAAGGCGCAGGATGCGTTCAAAAGAGGCGGCGGCCTCCTGGAAAGAGTTGTTCACGACGGCGACCTTGACCACGGGGCTCAAGAGCATGCCCACATAGGCGTAAAAAGCCGTCAGCGTACCGACGCTTATCCGTCCGGCAAAGACCGCCCTGCCGCCGAACCAGAGCAGGGTGACCAATCCCAGAGAGCTCAGGAACTCCGCCGCCAGCCACAGCCCGATGCCGAGTCTGTGGCCGGCCAAAGACGCCGCGACGATCTCGCTTTGCTTGGAGCCAAAGCGCTGTGCCTCTTCTTCCTCTTTGGCAAACCCGGAGACGACCCGCATCCCGTTCAGGACTTCATGCAGGTGGGACGTCATCTCGGCGTAGCGCTCGCGCAACAAGCGGTACTGCTCGGTCAGCCGCGGCGTCAGGCGGTAAAAAGCGATACCGAAAACGGGCAGGTACACGAACGCGATGAGCGCGAGCCTCCAGTCCAGAAAGACCAATACCCCCAGGACAAGGAGGATGCTGAAAAAAGAATACGCGAAGTCGACGAGGCCGCCGAACAGAAAATTCCTGATGCCGTCGATGTCGCCCAGGAGGCCGGAGAGGATGTGCCCCTTGGGCGTCCTGTCCACGTAGGCGACGGAGAGCTTCTGCAGGTGCCAATAGAGCCTGCCGCGCAGGTCACAGACGGCCTTCTCGCCGACGAAATTAATGAGGTATTCGCACAGGAACCCGAAGAGAAATCTGAGCCCGAGGACGACGACGAGGCCGGCCGCCACCCCGTTGAGCACAGCGAAGCTGCGGCCCTGCCCCGCCGCCTCATCGATGACGAGCTTGAGACCCCAGGGCAAGGCCAGGCCCAGGATATTCGTCAGGAGGATGCAGACAAAGGCAACGCCCGTCTTTGCGGCGTAGGGTCTCAGGAGGGCGAAGAAGGGCTTGAAAGGATTCATGGCACGGACACTGCCGTGGACGACCGGAGTTTGTCGTATTCGAGCTTGATCAATTCGGGGATGATGCGGTCCAGGTACCCCCTTTTGCAGGAGAGCCCTGAAAAATTCCCGTTTTCCAGGTAGGAGAAAAACCGGCATCCCCCCTGGCACATGGGCAGATACGGGCAATCCGCCGGGCACTTGTTCCAGGCGTCGATGTTCAGGAAATCCGCGCGTTGCGGCCCCCAGGCCTCGTCGGCGACGTCTCCGACGGCAAACTCCGGATACCCCAGGAGCGCATTGCACTTATAGATCTTTCCGTACGGATCGATGGTGGCCCCGCCGTCACGCATGGTCAAGGCGCAGGCGTTGATGGCCAGACCCGTGCGAAAGGGCACCCTGCGGCGCATCAACTCTCTTTTAACGGCAAGGAGCTCAAGAAACAGGCCCTCGTCTTGCGTAAAAGGAAGACACTCCCTCAGCTCAATAGCGCCGGGGTTTGCCTTCGGGCCCAGGCGCGGGGTTATGGGCGCGAACTCGAGGCTTTGCAACTTGTGCAGCAACCCCTCTTGTTCAAGAAAATCCAACAGCCGCGGCAGGCTCTCCAGATTCTGCCGGTCAACGTTGCCGCACACCGACACGGCCACCTTATCGATGACGCTCCTGATATTTTGAAGGATCACGTCAAAAGAGGGCCTGCCGTCGGCAAAGGGGCGCTTCTGGTCATGCGCCTGCCGGTCGCCGTCCACGGTGATGCGTATCTCCTTCAGGCCGACGCTCAACAACCGGTCGACGAGCTCCGGCGTCAGGAGGCTGCCGTTCGTGATGATGCTGAAGCCGAAGGCCGTGCCTTTTTGGCGCGACCAGCGCGTCAGGCGCTCTGAGACGCGATACATCGGCCCGGGGTTCAACAGGGGCTCACCCCCGTAATATACAACAAAGACGCTCTTCAGGCCCCCCTGTTCGGCGGTGCGTATGATCCACGCCGCCGCCTTCTCTGCGGTCGGACCATCCAGAAAGACGCCCTCCTTGACCGATTCCTCAAAACAGTAGACGCAGCGGAAGTTGCAGGCATAGGTGGTCAGGAGGGTGACCTCAAAAGGCAGGGCGCTCGACTCGAACTTGAGCTGTCTGAAAAAATCTTTGACTTTGGCCGCTTCTTCTCTTTCGTCCTCGACGATGATGCCGTTCTCCTTGAGGCTGCCGAGGCTCTCGCGCACAGCGGGGTCGGCCGCCCCTTGCGGAGAATCCAGGCAGGCCGTCAGGTCGCGCCGGAAGCGCTCCTCCATCCTGATGAGCGCCTGGGTGCGGGCATTGAAGACCAGCGATGACCCCTTTTCAGGGTAATCTTCCACCCAAAGGTTGAACCTTGAAAGCTTCATCTTTGTGTTCCTGCGTCCTCTTGCTCTACGGCCCTCCCTTGCAGGACCCCGGGCGGCCGTCCCGGGATCACTACAAGACGCGTATTCCCATTGCGGCTGCTTACCCCGCGCGAAACGTAAGCGTCCCCACCGGAAAACAGCAGTTGCGCACAGCACCCGGCTCGGTAAGCACATAATCCGAACCTTTCCTGAGGA
>CAZCSY010000005.1:24291-37624 GCA_964501505.1 uncultured Planctomycetia bacterium | reverse complement strand
GCGCTCTTCGACCTCGCGGTAGTCCTTGATACGCTCCGCGCGCGGCCGATACCCCGCTGTCTGGCGCTTCGTCGTCAGGAAGTTAGCCATCCGACACCTCGACGTGTGCCACCGGCCGGACCTCCACCTGCTCCATCACGCGCTTATACTCCAGCGGCATGACCCGCACGAACTTCTTCAGTGTCTCGTCCCAATTTGCCAGGAGTTCGTCGGCAACGGTGCTGCCCGTGTACCTGACGTGCTTTTCAAGCAGGGACCGGACGACATCGATATCTTCTGTCTTTTTCAACGGTTCGAGCTCCACCATCTCCATGTTGCAATGCCCGGGAAAGGCGCCGGCAGGATCATAGACGTACGCGATGCCGCCGCTCATACCCGCCGCGAAGTTACGGCCCGTCGGGCCGATGACGACCACCCGGCCGCCGGTCATGTATTCACAGCCGTGGTCACCCACGCCTTCGACCACCGCCTTGGCCCCGGAGTTGCGCACGCCGAAACGCTCCCCGGCCATGCCACGGATATAGACCTCGCCGCTCGTCGCGCCGTAAAGGAGCGTGTTGCCGACGATAATGTTCTCCTCAGGTTTAAAGGTCGCAGCCGGAGGCGGCACGACGATGATATGCGCGCCGGACAACCCCTTGCCCAGGTAGTCGTTGGCGTCCCCTTCCAGACGCAGGGTGATGCCCGGCCCGCCGAACGCGCCGAAGCTCTGTCCGGCCGAACCCTTGAAGTTGATCCAAATAGTATCCTTGGGCAAGCCGGCTTCGCCGAAACGGCGGGCGATCTCATGAGAGAGCATGGTCCCCACCGTGCGGTTGCTGTTTTTTATCTCCATATGGATCTCGACGCGCGTGCGCTCCTCGTGCGCGGCCTTGTGCTCCTTATGCGCCGCCTTGTGTTCCTCAAGCACGGGCATGGCCTGCTCGATCAACTTGTAGTCGCGCACCTCCTCCAGGCCGTAATCCTGGGGCTGGACACAGCGCACAGCGATCGTGTCAGCGACCTTGGGTTTATAGAGGATATTCGAGAAATCCACGTCCCGGGATTTCCAGTGGCGCAGCGCGTCGTCGACCTCCAACAGGTCTGAGCGACCGATCAGCTCATCCAAGCTGCGCACGCCCAACCCGGCCATGATCTCGCGGATCTCCTGGGCAAGGAACGAAAAGTACGTCACCACGTGCTCCGGCGTGCCCTTGAACCGGCAGCGCAGGGCCGGGTCCTGGGTCGCGACACCGACGGCGCAGGTGTTGGCGTGACAATTACGCTGCATGACACAGCCCAGGACGATGAGGGCAACCGTGGCAAACCCGAACTCCTCGGCCCCGAGCATGGCCGCTACGATGACATCTTTGCCCGTGCGCAGCTGGCCGTCAGTCTGCAGCCGGACCCGGCCGCGCAGGTCGTTCATGACGAGGACCTGGTGCGTCTCAGACAAGCCCAGCTCCCACGGCAGGCCCGCGTGCTTGATGGACGACAAGGGCGACGCCCCGGTGCCGCCGTCATAGCCGGAGATAAGGATCATCTCGGCGTGGCCCTTGGAGACGCCGGCGGCGATGGTACCCACCCCGATTTCAGAAACCAGCTTCACGCTCACCCGCGCCCGCGGGTTGGCGTTCTTCAGGTCGAAGATGAGCTGCGCCAGGTCTTCAATGGAGTAAATGTCGTGGTGCGGCGGCGGCGAGATGAGCGTCACGCCGGGCGTGGAGTGACGGATCTTGGCGACGATGACGTCCACCTTGTGGCCGGGCAGCTGGCCGCCCTCGCCGGGCTTGGCCCCCTGGGCCATCTTGATCTGCAGCTCCTCGGCATTGGCCAAGTAATAGCTCGTCACGCCGAAACGACCGGAGGCGACCTGCTTGACCTTGCTGCGCCGGGAGTCGCCGTTGGAGACAAGTTGGTAGCGCGCCGGGTCCTCCCCGCCTTCCCCGGAGTTGCTCATCGCGCCCAGCCGGTTCATGGCGATGGCCATGGCCTCGTGCGCCTCCTTGGAGATGGAGCCAAAGGACATCGCGCCCGTGGCAAAGCGCTTGAGGATGACCTGCGCCGGCTCGACCTGGTCGATGGGGATGGGCGCGCCTTTCTTGAACTTCAAGAGGCTGCGCAGGGTCGTCAGGTGGCCGCGCTGGTCATTGATCATCGAGGTGAACTCCTTGAAGCGGCCGTAATCCTCGTTGCGCACGGCCTGCTGGAGCGTCGTGATCGTCTCGGGGTTCCACAGATGATATTCCCCGCCCTTGCGAAACTGATACCACCCGCCGGGAGGCAACATCGGAGGCTGGGTGGGGCGTTCAGGATACGCCAGCCGGTGACGCATCAGGGTCTCCTGCTGCAGCGTCTTTAAGTCGATGCCGCCGATGCGCGAAACCGTGCCGGTGAAGTAATTCTCGACGATCTCCCTGCCTAATCCCAGCGCCTCGAAGATCTGCGCGCCGCAATAACTTTGCAGCGTGGAGATGCCCATCTTGGAGAATATCTTCAGGAGCCCCTTATCGATGGCCTTGACGTAGTTGCGCAGGACCTCGCCGGCCGACAGGTCCAAGAGGCCTTCTTTGCGGCGCTGGTGGTCCAGAAGCGTCTCGTACGCGAGGTACGGGTTGATGGCATTGGCGCCGTACCCGAGCAAGAGCGCGAAGTGCATCACCTCGCGCGCGTCTCCGGTCTCGACGATGAGGCTCGCCTGCATGCGGGTCGTCTCGCGCACCAGATGGTGGTGCACGGCGGCAACGGCCAGGAGCGTCGGAATCGGCACGTGCGTCGCGTCGCCCCCGCGGTCGCTCAGGATGACGAGGTTCACCCCGTCCTCGACGCACTGCGACGCCCCGGCGCACAGGTAATCCAGGGATTCCTTCAGGGTCGCCTTGCCCGGCTCGTAGAGAATGGAGAGCGTGCGCGCCTTAAAGCCTTCTTTCTTGATACCGCGCAGCTTCTCGAGCTCCTCGTTCAGGAGGACCGGCTGCTTGAGCTTGATGGTCTGGCAGTGTTGCGGCGTCGCCTCGCAGAGGTTGCGCTGACCGCCCAAAAAGACCTCGAGACTCATCACAAGCTCCTCGCGGATGGAATCGATGGGCGGGTTCGTGACCTGCGCGAAGAGCTGCTTGAAATAGGTGTAGAGCGGCTGCGGATAGTTGGAGAGAACCGCCAGCGGCATGTCCGACCCCATGGAACCCGTCGGCTCATAGCCCGTCTCAGCCATCGGAACCATCAGGATCTTCAAGTCCTCCCGGGTGTAGCCAAAAGAGAGCTCGAGGCGCAGGAGATCATCCGTCTTGAGCGCCGGGGTCTTTTTCTTTCCAGGCAGGTTCTCCAGGCGCGTGACGTGCTTTTTGACCCATTCGGCATAGGGCTTCTCTTTGACGTAGCGCTCCTTGATCTCTTCGTCGTAGAAGATCCGGCCGGCGCGGGTATCGATAAGGAACATCTTGCCGGGCTGCAGGCGGCCCTTGTAGGCGACGTCTTCGGGCTTGATGTCCAGGACCCCCGTCTCCGAGGCCATGACGACGAAATCGTTCTTTGTCACGAGGAAGCGGGCCGGCCGCAGGCCGTTGCGGTCGAGGATGGCGCCGATGTCATGGCCGTCCGTAAAGGCGACGGCTGCCGGGCCGTCCCACGGCTCGACCAGGGCCGAGTGGTACTCGTAAAAGCCGCGCTTGGCCTCGGATAAAAAGGGGTTGTTCTCCCATGCCTCGGGGATGAGCATCATCATCACGTGCGCCAGTGGCCGTCCCGCCAACAGCAAGAACTCGACCATGTTGTCGAGCGTCGCCGAGTCCGAACCGCCGGCGACGAGCACGGGAAAGATCTTCTCGATGTCCTTTCCGAAGCGCGGCGAGCAGAGGCTGGCACGACGTGCCGTCATCCAATTCATGTTGCCGCGCAGTGTATTGATCTCCCCATTGTGCGCGAGATAGCGGAAAGGCTGGCTCAGGTCCCACGTCGGGAAGGTGTTCGTGGAGTAGCGGGAGTGCACGAGGGCAAGCGCGCTCTGGAGCTGCGGATGGTTGAGATCCGCATAAAACTCCTCGAGCTGTTCCGCCATCAGGAGTCCCTTATACACGAGCGTCCGCGAGCTGAGACTGGTGATGTAGAACGCCCGCCGGTCAGGCAGGTCCGAGGAAGCTACCTCCTTCTCGATGACACGGCGTAGGAGGTAGAGCCGGCACTCAAACGCGGCCTCGTCCGCCACGCTGCGGGGCCTGGCGAGGAAGACCTGCCTGACCACCGGCTCCACCTCGCGCGCGGTGCGCCCGATATCCCGACTGTCCACCGGCACGTCGCGCCAGCCCAAAACAGCCATGCCCGCCTCAGCCGCCCGCCGCTCGATAAGCTCAGCGCACCAACGTACGGAAGAGGCTCGCGGCGGCAAAAACACCATCCCCACCGCATACGCACCAAGCCCAGGCAAAACCACCCCCCTCGCCTCGACACGGAAAAACGCATCCGGCACCTGGATCAAGACCCCGGCCCCGTCCCCGGTCTTGGGATCCGCGCCCTGCGCACCCCGATGGGTCAACCGCTTAAGAACGGTAAGCCCTTGTGCCACAATATCATGGGATTTGACGCCCTTGACATTGGCGACAAACCCCACCCCGCAGCTATCGTGCTCAAACTCCGGGTGGTACAGGCCCTGCTGTTGAGGATAACCGTATGTCTTCATAGCATCCTAGCGCGCCGCCCGCCCCGCCAGGCGCGAACCTACCCCCCTGCCTAGCCACCAGGCGACAAAAAAGGCGTCCCTTTTTTCAAAGGACGCCCTTATCCCTCAAACTCCGTTATTTGTCCTGCCTAGACGACGTCGTCTTACTCAATTGTAAAGATATCACACCCCCGCCCCAAAGTCAAGGGGGAAGCTTAAACCTTAAAGCTGTCAAAGACACGAAAAATTTTCACTCAGATTTCTTATCAGGATCAAGCCAAGCAAAATTTCTCCTTTGAATAAAACATCTACATATATTATGTAAAGCTTTATTAATTTCAACCATAATCTCAGCAAACCTACCTTGGTAATAGGGATATTATAGGCCTGCGGGGTGGGGTGGGCAATAGGAAAGGCGCGAGGGATCAGCTAGGCGGGGGTCGGCTAGGCGGGGGTCGGCTAGGCGGGGGCGGGCGACGGCCAGCGGGTCCGGAGCTTTCGCAGGCCGAAGAAGAGCACGGTCAGGAGGGCCGTGGCGATGGCGAACCACACCCTGAAGATAATATTATCGCGCGTCGTGTCCGGCTTGAGCCAATCGGAGAGGAATCCGCTGGAGACCCGGCCGGGGACCTCCGTCGCGATCACCCCGACAAATGCCCAATACGCCTCCAGAACGCCGTCGGCGATCCGGTTTTTTGTCGAGTCGACATAGCACAGGAAAAAACCGGACCAGTGCACGAATACATTCAACAGAAGGGCGTCGCCGAAGGAATAAAGCCATAGAGTCGATTTTACTTTTTTCAACAGGAGCCTTGCCAAAAACAGCATAACGGCCAGATTGATGAACACAAAGACCGTCGAGCGAACCGGCTGGTAGTTGTCCTTCAGGGCAAGGAGCGGGTCCGAGCTGGAGATATCCACCACGGCCGGCAAAGGATAGCCGAGGGTCATATCGCAGCTTCTGGCGATGGGCGTGATGCTCAAAACCGCAAGCAGGAAAATGATCTTTTTCTTCATGGCGCCTCCGCGTGCTCCTCTCCTGACTCCAAGACCGGGTGAAATCTCCTCCGCCCTATTATTCGCTCCAGGATCCCCCGTTGTGGGGCAACAGGATACCGACAAGAAAACCGATCAGACAGGAGACAAAGACCAAAAGCGCGGTGCTGCTGCGGATGGTCCAGAAGAGCAGCCGGATCTGTGCCACCTGATAATTCTGCAACGTGAAGATGACCAATAACAGCAGCGCGACGATGATCCCGATACGCTTACCACTCATACACCCTCCTTCGAAACGAACTACCGGACAAAAAAATCCATGTAAACGGCCAACAGAAGGGCGACGATCGACAGACCGAAGATCACAAAGAAGTTGATGCGCTCCTTCTTGGAGGCGAGGTTGCAGAAGACGTCGCCCAGGAACTCGTAGTCTTCCTCGGTCAGGCCCTCCCTCTTTTGGATCTTTCCGACCAGGCCCTTCTCGTGGATATAACGCGCCCGGCGCTGGCTGATCAGGAACTTGTAGACGAAAAAAAGGAAAAAGCCGACGACGCCCACGTACCAGGAGATCTTCGCGTAGATGGGGGCGACGTGCATCAGAACGGTCACGACCCGGATGGCCACGGTCGCGATGATGCCGATGATGAAAAAGAACCACGACGCCGCCGAGTCACGGCAGTTTTGATAGCCCTTACAGGTGGGACAAGATTTATTGTCCATGGCGCCTTTCGAAACTCCGTTTCCATGACTCCTTAGGATCCCTGGCCGTCGAAGAACTTGTCCTTGTGCTCGTAGATGTATTGCAGGACCTCGAGCTCCTGCTTGTCGAACCACAGGCCGCTGCACGAGACGCAGCGGTCTATCTCGACGGGGTATGAATAAACGAAGAACTGGCGGCGCATCTTGCTGTGGCACTTGGGGCAGGTCAGGATGAAGGGGTTCTCGAGTTGGTAGCGCGTGCGCCCCTTCTGAAACAAGTCTTTTTGCTTGGTCGCGGCCTCGGCGAGGCGCACGACCTCTTCGGAAAAGGTCATGTCGCGGCGGATGAGGATGCGCGAGATGGCCTCCTGCGCCACGAAGATGCCTTCACAATAGGAGCAGCGCATCGCCGGGGCGCCCTCGTAGTTGATCTCCGTGAGCCCCGTATGGCAGTGCGGGCACGGGCAGGCTCCCTCTTCGGCCTTGGCCTCTCCGCCAAAGAGCGGCATCAGCGCCTCGCTCTCGTAGGCGTGGCGAACGCTCTGCTCGCCGTGCGGGCAGATCCAGGAGTCCGGCGTCAAAAAGCTCAGCCTCCCCAGCTCCTCCAAGCCGAAAGGTCCCTCCCACTTCTGCTCTTTATTGAAGACCATCCACTTCTTTTCGGCGGGCTTGTCCTCTTGCGTCTCGACAATGGGTTTTGCCACCGGCGAGACCCACTGGAACTTTTTCAGGTTCTCCTCCAGCGTCCTGGGGTCGCAGTGTCCCATGTCGGCCAGGATGCGGATGCGCTCCTGGATGGGCGGGTGCGTGGAGAACCAGTTCGCGGCAACCCCCTGTCTTTCGTCGAAATAGCCGGGCCTCGGGTTCATGATGAAGATAGACGCAAGATACTCCCCTTCGGCGCCCATGCCGCGCCACTTGCGCGAGATGAGGTAAAGGGCCTCGGCGAGACTCAGGGGATCGCGGGTCAGGCGCACGCTCGTGGCGTCCGCGCGGTACTCCTTCTGGCGGGAGATGAAGTAACGCAGGAGCGCGCTCAAAAGCTTCATCGTGCCCATAACGAGCATCAGCATCACGACCACGATGCCGCCGCGGCCGCGCGAGTACCTGAAGCCCTTGGAGACCTTACTGAAGGCCTCTTCATAGAGCTCGGCCAGCGAACACGTCACCGTTGTGCTCAGGCAGTCGCCGTTGACGATGTGACCGGCCTCGTGGCCCACCACGGCCTCCAGCTGCGCGCGGTTCAGGCGCGTCAAGAGACCCTCCGTTACGCCGATGACCGCGCGACCGGCGAAGTCCTCCAGCGCAAAGGCGTTGCAGGCCACCGTCGGGATCACCAGGGAACGGATAGGCCGGCCTCCGATGGCGACGCTGACCTCGTCCACGACGTTCTTAAACATCTGGTGGTAGGTATCCTTAACGTCCGCGCCGATGGCGCCGACGGCCAGGGACATGCGGCGGATCAGGTTGCTCGTCGAAGACAACCAGTGGATGAGACCGATGAGGAGCGCAATCCCGAAGGCCGCCAGCGTCTCCTTACCGGTCGGCCAGCCCGGGCCTCTCTGGCTCTCATAGAAAGACGCCAAGACGGTGTTCTTGAGGACCAAAAGGATCAGGTAGGCGGTGACGAAGTAGAACGAGATGATAAAGAAGAGCAGAAACCCGATCAGGCGGGTCTTCTTCTCCTCTATGTCGATGAAGGAAAAAGGCATCGCAGAAAGCCGCTGTCAGAAAACCACGGCCAGAAAGCCGCGCCGCGGGCAGCACACCGCAGTCAGCACGCCTCGGTCAAAACTTCACCTTCGGCGCTTCGCGCTGGGCCGCGTCCGAGACCTCGAAGAACTCCTTCTTGACGAAGTTCATCGTGGCGGCGACGATGTTGAACGGCACCATCTGGACGAGGGTGTTGAACCGCCCCACCTCGTCGTTATAGTACTGACGGGAGAAGCCGATCTTGTTCTCCGTCGAGGTGAGCTCTTCCTGGAGCTTGAGGACGTTCTGGTTCGCCTTCAGGTCCGGATACCGCTCGACGACCGCAAAGAGCGAACGCAGGGTCTGACTCAGGAAGTTCTCGGCCTGGGCCTTGTCCTTGAGGCCTTTGGCGTCGATGGCCTGGGTGCGGGCCTTGATGACGTCTTCAAGCGTCTGGCGCTCGTGCTGCATGTACCCCTTGACCGTCTCGACCAGGTTGGGGATAAGGTCATAGCGGCGCTTGAGCTGGACGTCGATCTGGGACCAGGCGTTCTCCACCCGGACCCGCATCGTGACCAGCCGGTTATAGGTCAGAAAGAACCAGAAGACGAACATCAGGACGAGCACCAACAACACAATCAAGAAAAACATACGTCTCCTCCTTCTCTTACTGTTGCTACCTTACGAGGCAGGCGGGTCCTGACCTTGGTGAGCGCCATCTGCGCGCAGCGGAAGGGCCGCTGGTCCGACGAATACGTCGGACCGTTTAGCGCGCCCCGCCAAAAGGTAGGACGGGCCGGGGAGCAAAGCGCCTACGCCCATCCCAAGGGGTTGAGCAGAAAAGGCTCCCACGCAAGGATCAGTGGAGCGAGCACGGATGGGACTCGCCAAGGTCACCCACAAGCTTCTTATATCACCGTTCCCGGCGGGATGACGGCGTTCTTATAGAGGATGACGATCCCGTCGCGAATCACGTACTGGTCCGCTTCGGTCTCCTTGATCCCCTTGGCGTTGGCGATGGTGCACCCCGGGCCGATGCGCACGTTCTTATCGAGGATGGCCTTGCTGATCGTGCACCGCTCACCGATCCCGACGGGGATCTTGTCCTTGGTCTCCAGCGCCCGGCACTCGGCCTCCGGCTCATAGTAGTCTGCGCCCATGACGACGGAGTCGTTGATGCGGGTGCCCTTGCCGATGCGCGCGCGCAGGCCGATGACCGAATCCTTGATCGTGGCCGAATCGATGATGGAGCCGTCCGAGACGATACTGGAATCGATGCTGGCGTTGATGTACATCGCCGGCGGCAAGGCGCGGAAACGCGTAAAAAACTGCCAGTTTTCGTCGAAGAGGTCCAGCGGCGGCCGCGGCTGGGTCATGGCGATGTTTTCCTTGTAGAAGGCCTCGATCGTTCCGATGTCGCGCCAGTAGCCGTCGAACTCGTAGGCATAGACCCGGTGGGTCGAGATCGAGTCCGGGATGATCTCGCGGCCGAAGTCGGGCTTCTTGTTCTGCCTCAGGACGTCGACCAGGACGTCCTTCTTGAAGAAATAGATGCCCATCGAGCACAGGTAGCGCTCGCTGCCGCCGCGCGCGACAGCCAGATGCTTTACCTGGCTGCTGTCCTTAGGCTTCTCGACGAAATCGGTGATGCGCGCGTGGGCTTGCGTGCCCATAATGCCGAAGGGCGAGACATCTTTGGGCGCGATGAGGTTGCAGGCGATGGTGATCTCGGCGTCGCGCTCGCGGTGGAACATAAACATCTTGAAGATGTCCATCTTGTAGAGCTGGTCACCGGACAGGATGCAGACGTCGCGGATCCGCGGGTTGTTGAAGTGTTTCAGGGATCGGCGCACCGCGTCCGCCGGCCCCTGGAACCAATCGGTGTCCTCCATGGTCTGGTCCGCCGCCAGGACATCCACAAAGCCCTGCGCGAACAGGTCGAACTTATAGGTGCGCGCGATGTGCTTGTTGAGGGACTCGGAGTTGAACTGCGTGAGGATGTTGATCTTGGTGAAGCCCGAGTTGATGCAGTTACTGACGGGGATGTCGATAAGGCGGTACTTGCCGAAGAGCGGCACGGCGGGCTTGGCCCGGTCGCGGGTCAGCGGATACAGCCGTGTCCCGCGGCCCCCGCCTAAGATGATACACAGAACCTGCTTGGTCATGGAGGCATTCCGAACTAAAGTACGAACCGCGCCTCGGTCTTTGCGCGACGGGCGCGGATCTCCCGGGCCACCCCCACAGGGATGCCGGGTCTCTTCAGTTTGACGTACATGTACTTCTTGTAGCTTTCGACGCCGGGCTGATCAAAGGCGTGGACGTTCCAGAGCTCGCCTTCAAAGGCGGTGGCCATCTCAAAGAAAAAAAGCAGGCCGCCCCAGGCCGCGGGCGTCAACCTATCAAGCGTGATGGTGCAGTTGGGCCGCTGGGCGTTGACGAGCGCCCAGGCCGTTGCCTCCTGGGCCAGGCCCAGGAGCTCCGCGAGAGGCCGACCAGCCAGAAAGCCGCCGGCCGCCGGGACCTTGAGATCCTGCGCGAAGTTCCTGATGCGGATCATCGTTACCGTCTTGTCATTGGCGCCCTCGACGTTATTCTGCTGGATGGAATGCAGGTCTGTCGTGCCGCGGGTGGCGACGGGCGTGCGTCCGGCGTTGACGCGCCGGCCGGTATTCGCCTGCCACAGCTCCCCGCCGCCGGGCTGGACGTGGATCCGGCGCTCGAACTTCTTGCCGATGCTCTCAGCCAACAACTGACAGTACCACTCGGCCGTCGCGGTCAAAAGCTCCGTAAAAGGCATCAGGATCCCGACGGGCTTGGCCTTCTTCCTGCAGGCCAGATACTGCAGGCCCCCATAGAGATAGGCCGGGTTCTTCAGGAGGTCGCCGCGGCCGCACGCCGCGGCCATGGCCCGGGCCCCTGCCAGCACCTCGCTGATCGGCACGCCGATCATCGCCAGGTGCAGGAGGCCCATGTTGAACTCGGAATAACGGCCGCCCACGCCGGGCAAAAGGGGCGCGCTGCGAAAGCCCAGGCGGTCTTTCCTCTGCTCCTCCTTGACGCGACGCCTCAGTGACCCTGAGAAAGGATCTGTAATGACAAATATCTGGCGGCCGTAACGCGGCCCCACGCCCTTTTTGAGCCAGGCCTCCACCACGTCAAAGGCGACCTTGGTCTCCGTCGTCTCCCCGGACTTGGAGATCACGACCACAAACGTCTTGCCGGGGTTAAGGTTTTTAAGGAGGGTCGCCAGCGGAGTCGGGTCGAGGTTATTACCCTCAAAATAAATACGCGCCCGCTTGCCCCGGCCCGACGTAAACTCGTTGTAGTACGGCTCGGCCAGGGCCTGCTGGGCGGCCTTCAAGCCCAGATACGAGCCGCCGATGCCAAGTGAGATGACGTTCTCGTATTTGGTCGCGATCTCGCAGCCCAACCGCTCGAGCGCGGCATACACCTCTTTACCCTGAAACGGCAGGCTCAGCCACTCGACGCTGTTGTTGATGCGGCTGGCACGGTTTTCTTTGAGGAACGCCAGGTGCGCGTGCGCCCGGGCCGCCGCCTTCTTGAGCGAGGCCACGTCCTGCGGCGTGATGCCGTGCCGCGACCCGACGTTGAATGCCATCATATTATTGAAGTCGAAGCGAAAACCCTTCATCGTCCTCCCCGAAACTCGGTTTAGAAACTCCTCTTAGAAACGGGGTTTGGAAACCCCGCTTAGAAACTCCGTTTCGAGACTTTATTTCACAAACAGGATTTCGCGGTACTTGGGCAAGTCCCAGTGCTCATCGCTGATGACGCCCTCGAGAAGGTCCGAGTGCTTGCGGATGTGCTCCATCATGGGCATGAGCTCGCTATAGTACTTCTGGGCCCGCTCCTCTTCTTCCAGATTCCTCGTCTCTTCCAGAAACGCCATCATCGTCTGCGTGTTCTTGCGCACGTAGTAGATCATCTGCGTCACGTCCGCGAGGTGCCTCTTCTGGTCCTCGAAGGCCTCGGTATCAAAGGAGACGCCGGCCTTTTCCTGCAACGCCACCATGTTCTGAAGGTTGGCGGCCAAGAGCCCCTGATAGTCAAAGGCATTGGGCACGACGCTGGAGTTGACGATCTCGCTCAAGGTCCTGGCCTCGATCTCCAGGAGTTTAAGATACATCTCAAGCCAGATGGTATGGCGGGCCTTGATCTCTTCGGGCATGAAGACGTGTTGCCGCTTCAGGAGCGCGACGTTCTCCTCTTTGACCAGCGCCTTCAGGGCGCCCGCCGTCGAGGGCTCGTTGGGCAGGCCACGGCGCGCCGCCTCCTGTTTCCACTCCGGGGCGTAATTATTCCCCTCAAAACGGATCTTGCGCGTCTCCTTGACGATCTCGGCGATGACGCCCAGGACGGCGGAGTTGAAGTCCTTTTTCTTGGCGGCCTTCTCGATGCGGCCGCGCACCTCATCCAGGGCGTCGGCGACGATCGCATTGAGGAACGTGATCGGCGTCGAGATGTTCTGCGAAGAGCCCACGGTGCGGAACTCGAACTTGTTGCCGGTAAAGGCAAAAGGCGACGTGCGGTTGCGGTCCGTCATGTCCTTGTTGACGGCCGGCAGGGTCCCCACGCCGAGGTTCATGATGTCCTCGTGGCTCACCTGGGTGGTCTTGCCCTTCTCGATGGTGTCGAGGATCTCCGACAACTGGTCGCCCAGAAAGACGGAGATGATCGCCGGCGGCGCCTCGTTGGCGCCCAGCCGGTGCTCGTTGCCCGCAAAGGCGACGCTGGCGCGCAGGAGATCCGCATGCTTAGAGACCGCCAACAGGACGCCAGAAAGGATCGCCAGAAACTGCAGGTTGCTCTGCGGCGTCGAGCCGGGATTAAGGAGGTTGTTGCCTTTGTTGTCGGCCAGCGACCAGTTAAGGTGCTTGCCGCTGCCGTTGATGCCGGCAAAGGGCTTCTCGTGCAGGAGACACACCAGGTCGTGGCGCAGCGCGACCTTCTTCATCAGGTCCATCAACAACTGGTTGTGGTCCGTCGCCAGGTTCGACTCTTCGAAGATGGGCGCGAACTCGTACTGGTGCGGCGCCACCTCGTTGTGCCGGGTCATCACCGGGATGCCGAGCCTGTAAGCCTCCTGGCCCACATCGTACATGAAGTTGACGACCCGCTCCTTGATGGAGCCGAAGTACTGGTCTTCCATCTGTTGGTCTTTGGGTGACGGCGCGCCGACGAGCGTGCGACCGGTCAAGACGAGATCCGGACGCAGCTTGTAGAAGTTCTTGTCGATCAAAAAGTACTCCAGCTCCGGGCCTACATAGTAGGTATAGCCCAGGTCGGCCGCCC
>CAZCSY010000005.1:0-24281 GCA_964501505.1 uncultured Planctomycetia bacterium | reverse complement strand
GACCTTCGTGACGCCCTTGGCGCCGAAGAGCTTGAGGAACGCGGCCGCCGAGCGGCTGAGCGCCTCGATGGAACGCAGGAGCGGCAGCTTCTTGTCGAGCGCATAGCCGTGGTAGGAGACGAAGATCGTGGGGATGCACAGCGTCTTACCCAGCGTGCTCTCGATGATGAAGGCCGGGCTCGAGGGGTCCCAGGCGGTGTAGCCGCGCGCCTCAAAGGTCGTGCGGATGCCGCCCGACGGGAAACTCGAGGCGTCGGGCTCGCCCTTGATGAGCTTGGAACCGGAAAACCTCTCGATGACCTTGCCGGGGCCGACGAAGGTGATGAAGCTGTCGTGCTTCTCAGCCGTCATGCCCGTCATCGGCTGGAACCAGTGCGTGTAATAGGTCACGCCGCGGCTGACCGCCCAGTCCTTCATGGCGGCCGCGATCTCGTTGGCCTGCGCGAGGGTAATCTGCACACCCTTCTCCAGCCATGCCTCGAAGGCCGTGAAGGTCTTCTTGGAGATACACTTTTTCATCGTCGGGATGCTGAAGGTGCTCTCGCCGAAATAGGACGACACCTTCTTGATGCTCTTGGGCGGCGTCAACGGCTTGGACTCCAGGGATTTCAAGACATCTTGACGGATAGACATAATCTCTCCTTATTTTATCTTTTTCAGGAAGGCCTCGATGCGCTGCATGGCCTCTTTAAGCTTATCCATACTGCTGGCAAACGACATGCGAACAAACCCTTCCCCCTCGGGACCGAAGGCGGTCCCGGGGACCACCGCCACCTTTTGGTCTTTCAAAAGGCGCGAAGCGAAATCAACCGACGACAGGCCCGTCTTCTTCACTGAAGCGAAGGCATAAAAAGTGCCCTCGGGCCTGCGGCAGATCAATCCGATCTTATTGAGACGGTCTATCACGTACGCGCGCCGGCGCGCGTATTCACGCCTCATCTCCTCTAAGGGCTCACGCGGCCCGATGACCGCCTCACAGGCAGCCATCTGGGACGTGATGGGCACACACATGATCGTGTACTGGTGGATCTTGGTCATCGCCGCGATCACTTCCCTGGGACCGCAGGCGTAGCCCACGCGCCAACCCGTCATCGCCCAACCCTTGGAAAAGCCGTTGAGGGTGACGCTCCGCTCCTTGGCGCCCGGCAGCGTTGCAAAAGGCGTGTGGTCGAAGTCATAGGTCAACTCGTCATAAACCTCGTCGCTGATGACGATAAGACCGTGCCGGTTAACCACCTTGTTGAGAGCCAGCAACTCCTTCTTGGTGTAGGAGGTGCCGGTCGGATTGCACGGATAGTTCAATAAAAGCGCTTTGGTGTCGTGGGTGATGCGCCGCTCCAGCTCCCGGGGCGTCAGCTTGAAGCCATTGGAGGCCTCAAGCGGGATCAGGACGGGCACGCCGCCTGCCAGCTGCGTGACCGGCCCATAGGAGACGTAGCTCGGCGACGGGATCAGAACCTTCTCGCCGCACTCGAGCAGCGCCCGCAAAGCCAGATCCACCCCCTCGCTCACCCCGACGGTGATGAGGATCTGATCGTCGATATCATAACGCAGGCCGTGGCGTTTCTTCAGATCCTGGGCCAGATACGTGCGCAGCTTGACCAGCCCCTTGTTGGAGGTGTACGAGGTGTAGCCCTCCTCTAAAGAAAAGATGGCGCTCTCGCGGATGTGCCAGGGCGTGACAAAATCCGGCTCGCCCACCCCCAGAGAGATGACATCCTTCATGCCGAGCACCAGATCAAAGAAGGCCCGGATGCCCGAAGGCTGCATCTGCTCGACGACGTTGGAGATAGGGATCTTCTCGGGCATAATTAATAGGTAATGGCCAGCCGCCTGTCCGCATCCCTGCCCTTGAGCAGGATGCCGTCCTCCTTATACTTCTTCAGGAGGAAGTGCGTCACGGTCCCGCGCACGTTCTCCATGGGCGAGAGCTTCTCGGCGACGAATTGCGAAACGGTGTGCAGGTCCCTGCCCTCCACGACGATCAAAAGGTCATAGCTGCCCGACAAGAGGTAACAGTCCGTCACCTCCGGAAAGCGGTAGATGCGCTCGGCCACTTTGTCAAACCCCAGGTCCTTCTGCGGCACGACATTGACCTCAATCAGGGCGCGGACCAAACGGCTCTTCTCCTTGACCAGTTCCTTATTGATGACCGTCTTATATCCCAGGATCACCCCGTCTTTCTCGAATCTGGCGATCTTCTTCTTGACCTTATCCACCTTGGACCTGGTCAACTTGGCGATCTCATGAAGGGTCAGGCGCGCATCTTTCTGCAACAACTGAAGAATAGGGTCCATCCTCGGCCTCCTTCTCGTTTTGGCAATGTCAGGTCAGGCCTAATTTTAGCACCTCCGGACGGGGGGTGACAAGGTAAAAGTCAAGTTTGACTCTAAAAGACCTGGTCTGAGCGTGTCAAAATTTGACACTAAAAGACCTGGTCTTTGGGTGTCATTTTTCGGCGGAAACGCGCATCGCCTCCAGGAAGCCCTCGTAAAGACGCCACGCCTGCTCCTTATAAACCCCGCTGATCAAGGCGTAGCGTTCGAGCATCTCGGCACGCAGGGCGGGTGGGACCTCTTCGGGTGTGGAAGCCTCGCACCACGATCGGATCATCTCAGGCGTCACCTCCACATGGAACTGCAGACCCCAGGCCGTGTCGCCGATGCGCAAGGCCTGGTGGATGCCGCTCGCCTCGGCCAGAAGGCAGCCGTAGGCCGGCAGCTCAAAGGTGTCTTCGTGCCACTGGAAGACGGGTATGTCCGGGTCAAAACCCCTGAAGAGCAGATCCTGACCGGCCTCTTTGCGCACGTTGACCTTATACCAGCCGATCTCCTTAACCGGAGACTTCGTGACGCGGCCGCCAAGCGCGCCTACCAACAACTGCGCGCCCAAGCACACGCCCAACACGGGAATCCCGGCACGGACCAACTCGCGAATAAGGAACTTCTCGACCGTCAGAAAGGGGTACTTCGCTTCCTCGTAGACACCCATGGGGCCGCCCATCACGACGACCCCCATCGCGCCGCTCAGGTCAACGTCACACAACACCCGGCCGCCGTCCCGGAAAACCTCAAACACCTCATGCGGCACGCCTCTTTCTCTCAAGAACTCCCCTATCGTCCCCGGCCCCTCCTCGGACACGTGCTGGACGAACAACACCTTTTTCATCTCAACCACCCCTATCCTAAAAGTGGAACATAGGAGCCAGGCTCTTTGTTCCGCGAAAGTGGAACATAGGAGCCAGGCTCCTTTGTTCCACTTTCGGCCAAAAAATATGCCCTCCTGCTTTCCTCAAGGCGGCTTCGCCTTGAGTCCACAAGAGGGCCTCACTGTCCTCTTCAATGACACGCTGATTATACTACAAAACCGTCAAAAACAGTAGCGGTTCGTGATCGGCATGCGCCGGTCCCTGCCGAAGGCGCGGGGCGTTATCTTGATGCCCGGCGGCGCCTGGCGGCGCTTGTACTCGTTGGCGTCCACCATGCGCATGACGCGGCGGACCGCGTCCGGCGCCAGCCCCTTGCCGGTGATCTGGGCAAAGCTCTTGTCCTCTTCGACGTAAAGCTTGAGCACGCGGTCCAGGAGCTCATACGGCGGCAGGGTGTCGGCGTCCTTTTGACCGGGCCGCAATTCGGCGGACGGCGCCTTGTCAAAGACGCTCTGAGGAATCGTCAGCCGGCCGTCCCTGCGGTTCCTGTAAGCACACAGCCGGTATACGAGGGTCTTGGGCACGTCTTTGAGCACGCCGAAACCGCCGGCCATGTCGCCGTAGAGCGTGCAGTAACCGCAGGAGACCTCGGATTTGTTGCCCGTGTTGAGCGCCAGGTATCCGAATTTGTTGGACAGGGCCATGATGATGTTGCCGCGGATGCGGGCCTGCAGGTTCTCTTCGGTCACATCGGCTTGCCTGCCGGCAAAGGCCTTCTTGAGGTCCTTGAGATATTGATCAAAGATATCCTGGATCGGGATCGTCAAAAAGGCGATGCCCAGATTAACGGCAAGCGTCATGGCGTCGTCCGCTGACCCCTGAGACGAATAGACCGATGGCATGGCCACGCCCACGACGTTTTGGGCGCCGATGGCATCCGACGCCACGGCGGCGGCCAGCGAGGAATCGATGCCTCCGGAGAGACCCAGAACCGCCTTCGTGAAGCCGTTCTTGGCCAGGTAATCCCGCAGCCCTGTCACGAGCGCGGCGTAGACCTCGGCATCCTCTTCCAGGCGCGGGGCCACCGAGGACTTCTCGCGGCCGGCCCTCTCTTGCGACGTCCCCTTCAGCGCCCCCTTGGGTCTTTTCTTGGACGCCGCCACCTCCAGGTCGACGACGAGCAACTCCTCCTCAAAGGCCTTAGCGCGGACGAGCACGCGGCCTTTTTCGTCCACGGCAAAACTCTGGCCGTCAAAGACCAACTCATCCTGGCCGCCGACGCAGTTCACGTAGAGAACCGGTATCTTATTCTTTCTGGCCTGCCGGCGCAGAATCTTTTCGCGCAACAACCCCTTACCTATATGATACGGCGAGGCGTTGATGTTAACGATGAAGCGCGCCCCGCGAAAGGCCTGGATCCCGGCAGGACCATCCAAATGCCAGATGTCTTCGCAGATATTCACGCCGAAGGCCGTGCGGCCGATGCCGTAGACGGGAAAGGCCTTGCCGGCCGCAAAGTAACGCACCTCGTCGAAGACGCCATAGTTGGGAAGATAGACCTTGTGGTAGACCTCTTTGACGCGGCCGCCCGCAACGAGGGCCGCGGCATTGAAGATCCGCTCCGCCCTCTTATCGACGAATCCGACAACGGCGGCTGTGCCGCGCGCCGCGCCGGCGATGCGCCTGAGCGCGGCGATGTTGTCCGCCACGAACCGGGGCTTCAACAGAAGGTCTTCCGGCGGATAACCGGTAACGCAGAGCTCCGGAAAAACGACCAGGTCCGCGGCCCGACGCCCCGCCTTATCAATCCAGGCGACGACCCTGTCGGCATTGCCGCGGAGGTCGCCGACCGTCGGATTGATCTGGGCGAGGGCGATGCGGATGATCTGGCGGGACGCACGTTTCATGACGGATCCTTAGGGCTTCGTCTTCATGTCGTGCGTCAGGATGAGCGCCTCGGCGACCTCGCGCATCGACTTGCGGTGGTCCATGCTGTACTTCTGCAGGAGACGGTAGGCCTCGGCCTCCTCGAGCTTGCGCTCGCGCATAAGGATGCCCTTGGCGCGTTCGGTGAGCTTGCGCGTCTCGAGCTCCTCTTGGATGATCTTGGTCTTGACCATGAGCTCCGTGTTTTCGATGACGAGCGCGGCCTGGGCCGCCACGGAACTCAGGACGTTGGTCTCGCTCTTCGTGAACCTGTGCGGCTCGGAGGTATAAAGGTTCAGGACCCCGATCACCTTGCCCTTGACGCTCAGCGGCACGCACAAAAGCGATGAAATCCCCTCAATTTTGGCGATCTCCTTGTATTTATAATCCTGGTCCTTCTGCACATCAGGGACGGCGATGGGCCTGTTTTGCGCGGCGACCTTACCGCTAATGCCCTCGCCCAGCCTGACGGGCGGTTTCTTGGTGTAATTCTCGGAGACACTCTGCGTCGCCCGGATGACCAGTTGCCCCTCCTCATTCAGGAGCATGAGCGAACACAGGTTCGAGCCCATCGCCTGCGCCGTCACGCTGACGATCAGTTTCAGGAGGTCTTCGAGATACAGATCCGAAGAGATCGCCTTGCTGATCTTCGAGAGCGCCTCAAGGCCCGAAGCGGTTCTTTGTGCCATGCGTCTACTCCCCGTGAGACTTTCAGACCTGGCCTTTGAGTGTCACATTTTGACACTTTCAGACCTGGTCTTTGAGTGTCATTTTTTGATGCCGCGGCAGGCTTTGACGCATACGCCGCAGATGTATTGCCCGACGATATTCTTCTGCTGAAAACCTTTGAGCGTCTGGAAGCACGCGCCGTGGTCAAAGTCCGCGACGGTCTCGTGGATCGCGCCCGCGGGACAGACCGTCACGCAGGCGCGGCACGTGCCGCAATCGCCGGCGTGCGGCCGTCCGACCCGTAGCGGCATATCCGTCAGGACCGTCGCCAGCCGGAACTGCGCGCCGAAACGCGGGTGGACGAGCAGGTTGTTGCGACCGAGCCACCCGATGCCGGCCAACGCCCCTATCTTCTTGTGCGACAGGTGCGCCCTCTGGCTCTGCCAATCGACGATCTGCGAGGCCGGAATCGCTAAGGCCGAGCAGCCCGATCGCTCTATCCACCGGACCATCCGCAGGGCCAACTGATCGAGGAAGATATTCACCGTGCGGTAATGGTGAAAGTAAAGCTTGGTGGGGCGATCGACGATCTCTTCCAGGACCGCTGCCGACAGGGGTACGCCCAAAACGACCGCTTTATCAAAGCGCGCCGCAACCTCCGGCGCGATCGCGAACTGATCCCGGACCGCAGCGATATCAGCCGCTCCGAAGATCTCCGCCCCCCAGCGTCCCGCCAAGCGCCTCAGAAGAAAGGAATTCCTGCTAGCCCGCAGCATGATCTCTTTTAGCTGATAGGGGTGCTATCGACGGTCGCCGTCCCGTTCGAGGAGGACCGGATGATGCCGGAGACGTCGACGTAGAAACTGCGGACGCCCGTCGCGTTCTGCGTTATGGGCACGGCGGTGGCGTTAAACCAATTCGTGGCGCCGGTCACGGTGAAGTTGTATCCCTGCTTGATGCCCGAACCCAGGAAGGCATCGACGTAGGCGGGGACGGCATTCGAGAGCACGCTCAGATTTCCTGGAAAAACGGGGTTGGACGCACGGTACGTTATGGCAGCCGAGGCGATCGCCCGCATGCTCGCGATGGCCGAGGCCTCGTTGGCGTTGAGGCGCGCCCGCAAAAGGTTGGGGATCGCGATGGCGGCCAGCAGGACGATGATCGCCACGACGATCATGATCTCGACGAGGGTAAAACCTTCTTTCCGCATGCGTCTTGTGTTCACGTCGATTCCTTGCCGTTCAGGACCGCGCGCAGTCGGGCTCGCGAGGAACCGCCGACCCTCTCCGTCTTGCGACGTATAATGATATTTAACCACAAGAGGCCCAAAAAGACCACAAAAACAATGGTGGAGACAATCCCCCTCGGCCCGTTCCAACGGTGGGAGGAGACCGCCGCGTACCACAGGTGCAAGAAGGCGAGCAAGACCCCAAAACCGCTCAACCGGATGAATTCGCCGTTGCGAAACACGTGCGCCCAGGAAAAAGAGCGTTTCTCCCGGCGGCGGTACGCGAAAGGCGCTGGGACAAAAGGCGGCACCGAGACGGCATAATCGTCAAAGGTCTTGCCGAATTTCTGGCGCAGGTCCTCTTCCTCTTCCCGCACCGTTCCCGCATACAGGTAAAAGAAGGCGACGACAAAATAAAGGATCAAAAGGGCGTTGCCCGACATCGCCACCACCCCCAAGCCGATAAGAAAATTGCCCAGGTAGAGAGGGTTGCGGGTATAGGCATACGGTCCGCACGTCGTCAAGTGATGCGACTTGATCAAATATCCTGCCGCTTGCAACCGTATCGCCGCCCCGGCGACGAAGATGAGCGAACCGACCAGCAGCGTCGTGTCCGTGAAACGCGCCAGGAACGGATAGACGATGAAGACCGGATACACGAACCACAGCCGCAACTTCTTAAACCTTATCTTCTTGGCCATCTTTTGTCCTGTGCCGCCTGCTTAAATAGACCATCATCAACGCGACCGCCGCCGGGGTGACGCCGGAGACGCGGGCCGCCTGGCCCAATGACAAGGGACATAGAGAAGTGAGCTTTTCGACGATCTCGTTCGAGAGGCCGTGCACGCGCCGGTAATCGAAGTCGCGGGGGATCACGATCCCTTCGATCTTCCGGAAGCGCCGGACCTCCTCGCGCTGCCGCGCGATAAATCCGGCATATTTTACCTCAATCGCCACTTGTCTTGCCAGCGATAATTCACGAAGGTCCGGGTGGCCGTCCAGGGCGCCCGCCTGGCGCAGGCGGTCCACGTCGACCTCGGGCCGGCGCAGGAGCTCTTCCAGCGTCACATCCCGGGTCGTCTCCGGCAGCCCAAGAGAAACAAGAAAAGAATTCATACGTTTCCTTTCCAACCGCGTGCGCCTCAAAAAATCGCAGCCCGTCTCGATCTGGCGTCTCTTTGCTTCCACCGCACGGGTGCGCTCCCCGGTAACAAGCCCCAGGCGGTGTCCGTAAGACGTCAGGCGCAGGTCCGCGTTGTCCTCCCGCAACAGGAGACGGTACTCCACGCGGGAGGTAAACATGCGATACGGCTCATTGGTCCCGCGCGTCGTCAGGTCGTCGATGAGGACGCCGATGTACGCCTCGTCGCGGCCCAGGACGAAAGGGGAACGTCCCTGCACCCTCAAGGCGGCGTTGATGCCGGCCATCAACCCCTGCGCGGCGGCCTCTTCATAACCTGTCGTGCCGTTGATCTGGCCGGCGCAAAAGAGGTTGCGGACCCGCTTGGTCTCCAGGCTCGGCGAAAGTTGCGTCGGATCAACGAAGTCGTGTTCGATCCCGTAACCCGGCCGCAGGATGCGCGCCCGTTCGAGCCCTTCCATGGACCGCAGCATCTTGAGCTGAACATCAAAGGGCAGGCTCGTCGAGACGCCGTTGGGATAGACCTCCGGGGTATCCCGGCCTTCCGGCTCGAGAAAGACCTGGTGGCACGGCCGCTCGTCGAAACGCACGACCTTGTCTTCGATCGATGGACAATAGCGCACGCCCGTCGACCTGATCTTCCCCGTATAAAGCGGCGAACGGTCAAGGTTCTGCCGGATGATCTCGTGGGTCTGCGTATTCGTATGGGTAATATGGCAGGGAATCTGTTCTAACGAGAGTGCCTGTGTCCGGAAGGAAAAGGGCTGCGGCGGCTCGTCACCGTCCTGGCGCTTGAGCTTGTCAAAATCGATCGTCCGCACATCGATGCGCGGACACGTGCCCGTCTTGAAACGGCCCATCACAAAACCCAGGGCCTTAAGGCTGTCGCTCAGATACACGGCAGGCGGCTCGCCGAGCCGGCCGCCCGGAAAGTGCGTCAGGCCGATATGAAGAAGCCCTCTTAAAAACGTCCCGGGTGTCAGGATGACGGTCCTGGAACGGACAGTCTCTCCCTGCGCCGTGCGGATGCCCGTCACGCCCCCGGCCTCGACGAGGACCTCGGTCGTTTCCGCCTCAAGAACCTCCAGGTCCTCCTGGCACTCAACGAGGACGCGCATGTAATCCTTGTAGCGGAACATATCCACCTGGGCGCGCGACGAGCGGACCGCCGGCCCCCTTGAGGCGTTCAGCCGCCGGAACTGAATCCCGCAGGCGTCCGCGGCCAGCGCCATCGCCCCGCCCAGGGCATCGATCTCCTTGACGAGCTGCCCCTTGCCGATGCCGCCTATCGCCGGATTGCAGGACAAAGCACCGATCGTGTCCCGGCGCAACGTGACCAGCAGCGTGCGGCAACCCATGCGCGCGGCCGCCAACGCCGCCTCGATGCCCGCATGGCCGGCCCCCACGATCAAACAATCATACATCTCCATATGTCGCCTCGCTGGACGCCCGCTGGCCGAGACGGCATCTCGACCAAGCGGGGACCTGCCGGCCTTCGGTCGAGACAAAGTTACGACCGAAGGAAAAAGGGGCAGACCATTATGCGATCTGTCCCGTGAGGTGTCGTGCCCAACGGCGTGTCAAACGGCTCTCTTTCATCCCTTGGCCGTCTCAATGATGAGACCCATCAGGTCCTTGCCGATGATCTCGCCGAGCGAGCCCTCGGCGGCGGCGCGCTCCGAGAAGCTCATCGTCCCGTCGGACGTGACGCTGCCGCCGACGATAATGAGCGGCACGGGGTCGCTTGAGTGGGCCTTGAGCGCGCACGGCGTCGAGTGGTCGGCCGTGACCACGATGATAAAATCCTTGATCTTGAGGTGCGGCAGGAGGTTGCCGAAAAAGTACCTGTCGATCGCCTCGATGGAATCCTTCTTGCGTTTGAAGTCGCCGTCGTGGCCCGGCTCATCCGGTCCCTTGATATGGATGTACAGACCGTCGAAAGCGGCGATCTTCTGCAGGGCGATCTTGGCCCAGACCGCGTAATCGACGTCCCAGTGGCCGGTCTGTGGCGGCACCTCGACGACATCGATGCCCGTCAGGAGCGCAATCCCCTTCTCGACGGGCATCTCGACAAAAGAACCGAACGCCAACCCGTAGTGCGCACGCATCGGCGGGAACTCGGGAAGATGATCGCCTGCGTCGCGCGACAAAATGACGTTGGCCGGCACCTTGCCATCCGCGAGGCGCTTTTTGTTGACCGCAGCCTCCTGCAGAACCTTATGGGACTTTTGCGTGAATTCGTTCACGAGCGCCGCGGCCTCGAGGGCCGGCTTGTCTTTCTCGTGGCCCGGCATCGGCACGGCATCGGCGACGATGAGATCGAACTTCTCTTTTGCCACGCCGAAGACGCCTTCGCGGTCGTAGGCGGGGTCGGTATTGGTGATCCACGCCGACAGCTGCTGGTGCATGCCGCGGATGACCAGGATGCCGCGGTGGCCAATTGTATTCTTGAATTCGAAGGTCGCGTTGGTGAGCGTCACCTTGCCGTTGATCTCTTTGGAGAGGGCGGTCGCCTCTTGGGTCGTCAGGTTGCGGCCCACGCGGCGGTCCTGGATGGTCTTGCCGTCGTCCGCCACCGTCGCGAAGTTGACACGGAGCGCCACGTTGCCGCTTTCGACCTTGAGCCCCTCGGCAAACGACTCCAGCGGCCCCCGGCCGGTGTAGTACTTATGGGCATCGTAGCCCAGGAGGCTGATCACGGCAATGTCAGACTCCGGGGCGATCCCCTTGGCGACCGTGTACATTACGCCGCTCTTACCGGCCTGGGCGAGTCTGTCCATATTAGGGGTAAAGGCCGCCTCTAGAGGGGTCTTATTCCCGAGGGCCTTAATGGGGGTATCCCCAAGCCCATCCAACACAACATAAAGTATCTTCTTCATTTACGCGCCTCCTAAAATGAGTATTTTTGACCCACCCACAGAAAGCCGTATTTTAACACTGAACCCCCACCCGGACAAGAAAATTTTGGCCCAGACCCTACCCGGACCTCCCTAGTGCCCCCCTGCCAACAGGGAAAATAAGTAGTCTGGCTACTTAAGCGCCCCCACCCTGCCAACAGGAAAAATAAGTGGTCTGGCTACTTAGTCTCACTTTTGGGGTGCTGGTCGAAAAATTCCCAAATAAGGGGGGTCGCAATAATATCTGTGCGCGGGTCATCCAGGAAATAACGCACGGGCTTGCCGCCGGGCCAGCTGTGGCCGCCGCCTTTGAGCGTGTAGAGAACGACCTGCGTCCCTCCCAGGCACGGCTCCCAGATGTCGCGGGCAAAGCGGCTGTTCTGGGAACGCCAGGGCTTTGCCGGACAGGCATTACGGCCCACCCAGACTTCGAGCGATGAAGCAACGGAGGCATCCTTGCGTTCATAGGCGTCATAATAGACCTCGGGCCGGCCGCCCTCGTAGGGGACGTAACGGTCTGCGGTGCCGTGGAAGGCGATGACGGAGACAGGCACGCGCGCCAGGCACGGGCTATGATTGAGCGCAGCCGCGACCACGCCGATCGCCGCGATCCGCTGTGACCACGTACACGCCACCTGGTAGGCGAGCATCCCCCCGCTCGAGATACCGGTAAGATAGATGCGCCTGGGGTCGACGGGGTATGCGGCGCTCAGCGCCTCGATGAGCTCCTTGATGAACCCCTCGTCGTCGATCTCGTTCTCCCAGGCAAAGCCGCAGCAGGTACCCGCGTTCCACGTCAAATATTTATCCGGGAACATCCCGCTGCCGTAGGGATACGCGACGATAAAACCCTTGCGGTCGGCGAGTTTGGAGAACCCCGTCAGTTCTTCCATCATCTCGGCGTTGGCGCCCTCCCAGTGCAGGGCCACGACGAGGGCGACGGGGTCATCGCCGACCTGCGGCGGCACATGGAGAAGATAGGAACGCGTCCGGCCGGCGTGCTCCACCGTGCGCAACATAGTCGTCCCCTCGGGCACCGTGGCTGCCTCTTCCTGTCCGCGGCCCACCCCCGCGCCAAGAATAAGAACCAATGCCAACGTGAGGCTAAAAGACCTGGTCATTTTGTCTCATTTTTGTTGTTGCCATTTTTTCCAGAGCGTATCCAGGGCCTCGGCCGCGCCCGCGCGCCAGGCCACGTCGACGATGCCGGAGACCTCGGTCCCGGAGGGATTGATCTCGATCGTCGGCCGGCTGGCCTGACGCGCCAGGAAAACAGGCTGCTGGATATAAGGAAATACGCTCGTCGTGCCGACGCAAAAGGTCACGTCAAAGCCGTGGCGCAGCTCCCGGTAGAGGACCGCGAGCTTTTTTTCGGGCAGCGTCTCGCCGAAGAAGACCACCTCGGGCCGCACCACCGCCTGACACTCGGGACAGCGCGGCGGGATCGTGAGGCCCACGTAATTCTTGACCCGCTTGCGCCAGGAACAGCGCATGCACGCGATGTTGTGAAAATCGCCGTGGATGTCGATGACGCAGTGGGAGCCGGCAGCATGGTGAAAACCATCGATGTTCTGCGTCAGGACCCAGACGCGCTCGAACTCGTTTTCAAACGCCGCGATCACCTCGTGCGCACGGTTGGGCCTGGCCCCGCGGCAGCGCTTCTCAATCTCGGCCAGATACCTCCAGGTCACCTCGGGCCGCCGGTGGAGCATCTCCCCGGCCAGGGCCGACTCGATGGAGATACCTTCGGCCGTCATCTTGTCGTTGTACAGACCGTTCACCCCGCGGTAGGTCGGCAGGCCCGAATCCGCCGAGACGCCGGCGCCGGTGATAAATAAGACGCTCTTTGCGTTTTTTAGAAAACGGACGATGGCGTCAACTTTTTCCATGGGCCCCTAAGACAAACAAAGCCTCTGCCCGACTTCGTGCAGAGGCCCTTTGATGAACGCGGCAGAGATCCCGCGTCTAACGGCCTGCGAGAGCCTTCGCCCACTGCCGGGCCTCGCCGGCCGCCTTTTCGGGAGGCAGGCGCAGAGGCTCGACAAAGTTTTTCTCTCCCAGAATCTCGTTGCCCCACAAACGCTGGCGCATCTTTGCAAGCGTCTTGCCGCACATGCCGCCCGAACAACAGAACAGCGCTATCTTCTTGCCGGTAACCGGAAAACGGGCGAAGAACGCCGCCAGGGCCGGCACATAAGAAAATGCCCATACGGGCGTTCCGATAAACAGGAAATCGTAATCTGACGGGTGGTAGGCAAACGGCAACAGCGACGGCACCTGTTTCATGAAGACCTGGCGGCCGCCCCAGAGATACTTCATGAATCCGTGGGAAGGCGGTTCCTTGTCCGGTTTGAGCTCCAGGAGGTCGGCGCCGACCTCTTTGGCGATAGCCTCAGCGATCAGACGGGTGTTGCCGTCAAGCGAATAATAGATAACAAGGACACGCAAAGACATAAGGGCCGGTGTCGTCGCCTCGGTTTTATGGGGTGCCCGCCCGGGCCTGGTCGCTCATGCGGCGTTGGGCCATCTGCTTGAGGTTCTTGGCGAGCTGGGAGGTGGCATCAATCTTCTCGAGGATCTCTTTCGTCTTCTGAAGGGCACCCTTGTAATCCTTGGCGTCATAAAGCTTTTGGGCTTCGTCAAGGGCGGCCGTAAGAACCTTTTGCTGCTTAACCTGCACGCGGGTGAGGGCCGGCCTCTTGGGGGTGGTCGAGACGCTTGTGCCCGACACAGCAGGGCCGCCCTGTCTTCTGCGTCCGGCCAGGGATGCGACCGCGATAACCACGACGAGCAGCACAACAACGACTACCACAATAGGCACATTCTTCTGCATAACTCCCCTCCTCTGCTCTCGACACCTAAGGTTCGCCGGGACCGCTTCCACAGCGCCGGGCCGCCTCACCTTCTCCCCTGTCTCCTCAACTCATCCAACATAGCGCATCAGGACGGTTTTGTCCACTAAATATCCGTCGCGGCAAGCTGACGCCGGACCTTTACCATCATCTCAGAGAGAACAGGGTCCTCACGCATGCCCAGGTCCCCGGCCTTCTCCCAATAGGCCAGGGCGTCGCGGTATTGGCCCGCGTTGTAACAGGCGACCGCCGCGTTCTTGTAAGGGTCGGGCTTCGCCGGGTTGCGCTTGATCGCCTCCCTGAAAAAAAAGAGCGCCTCCTCCAAATTCCCCTTCTGCGCCTCGATCACCCCGAGGTTGCTGTAGAATTCGGCGAAGCGGCCCTCCACGGCCATGCCGTTACGCCACGCCGCCTCGGCGTCGTTCTTGCGGTTCATCCGATAATATACGGACCCCAAAACGTTATAGGCCACATAATCATGCGGGTCCTTCTTCAGGGCCTCAAGAAGCAGCGCCTCGGCCTCATCCAGCCTCTTTTGATCGAAATACGCCAGCGCCAGGCTCACGCGCGCGCGGGTGCTCTCGGGCGCGAGCGCCACCGTCCGCTCGAAGAGCCTGACGGGGTCGGCCCAGAAGCGGTTGTGATAAAAAGACGAGATGCCCCACAGGAGGACCAGCAGGACCGCGACGGCGCCGGATGAGAGGGGCGCGCGCTCATACCAACGGCTCAGGCTCCACCCTCCAAGGAGAAAGAGCCCGACGGACGGCAGATACAGCCAGTGCTCGGCCATGTACGCGTTCAGGGGCGACAGCACGTTCAAAAACGGCAGGAGCGCCACAAAAAACCACGCGCAGCCAAACCGGACGGCCGCGGGGACCCTGCGGCTCCCCGCGGCTGCGAGACAACAACCAAAGAAAAACACCCCCAGCCAGACGCGCGGGTCGGTCCACGCAAAGAGACGACTGCCGTACTCCATGTGGAGCCCGACGGGCAAGGCCAGCACGCGGCCATAACCCGTGAGCGCGGCAAAGGCACCCGGCAATCTCTGCCAGAAACTGAAGCCCGACAACGGCTCCGCCGGCCAAATACCGCGCAACGCCGTCAGGCGCAGGAGCGCGTAGAGCGCCGAGACGACGATCAGACCCCAGAAGGCGCGCAGCGAGACGGGCTTCCTGAGCGTCAGGCGATATACGACGACCAGCACCGGCAATAACAAGGCGCTCTCGCGCGACATGAGGGCCAGCGCGTAGGCGCCGAGACTCAAGAGGAAAAACTTCAGACACGGCCGGGCCGCGTCTTTCAGGAGGAAACCGAACGACAGGAAGAAAAACAGCAGCGACAGGGGGTCCGCGCGTCCCGAGATGAAGCTGACCGCTTCGGTATGCGCCGGGTGGACCGCGAAGAGGAACGCGGCGAAGAGCGCGAGGCGCCGGTCTGCAAAAATGATTTCCGCAAACCAAAAGAGTGCGGCCGCGCACAAAAAATGCAGGAAGACGTTTACCAGATGAAAACCGAACGCATGGAGCTTCCAGACGGTAAAGTCAAAAAGGTAGGAAAGGATCTGGAGGGGCCGCCAGAAGTCGTATTCGCGGCCGGCGCCGTTGCCGATGTCGGTGGCGAGGATCCTCGGAACGTGGGCCCAACTCCTCAAAAAGCTGTTGTCGACGATCAGATGCTCGTCATCCCAGAGGAAAGGTCCCTTGAGCGAAGGGCTGTAGACGACAAAGACGAAAACGGCCAAGAGGCCCAGGATGAGAGCCGTCTGCCGGGGCGGGGTGCGGGACGGCGCCGGTGCCATGCGCTTGGATTTGGCCATGACGGAATATCAAACCATCTCAAAGTAGAACTAAGGAGTCTGGCTGCTTAGTTCCACTTTCTTCCTCGGGTTCCTCGGGCTTCTCGAAGCGCCAGGTATCGACGATCTTCTCCATCTCGAGGCGGAAGATCTCACGCGGCGCCTCAAAGTAGACGTCAAACAAGTACCCCTTATGGAAGAAGACGAACGACGTGGCCTGCCACATCCCCCCGCGGGTAAGGATCAGAAAGCCGGTCTGGAGCGCGAAGACGCCGTCGATACGGCGCTCCACCTTCATCACGGACTTGCCGCGGCGCCCGGCCACCTCGCGGCGCCGGTCGTCACGGGCCTCAAAGACCAGATCGCGGCCGGAACCCACAAAGCCCTCGACCTTTTCGTAGCGGATCAGGATCTTCCCGCTGCCGTCAAGCTCCGAGACCGTCACCTGCCCCTTCTCCTGCGTCCAGAGCCATCCGTCGGGCACATCGAGCCAAAAGAGCCCTTCCCTTTCGCCGTGCACTTCGGCAAAGGACGGCGCGGCCGAAATAACGAGAGAAAAAAACGCTGCAAAAAAGACTGTCTGTCTCTTCATGTCTGAAAAAGTGGAACAAAGGAGCCTGGCTCCTTTGTTCCACTTTTGGGCGCGCGGCATCTTCTCTGCGGCCGGCGCCTCAAGGCAACCAGTCGAGGATTCCCTTTTTGCGAAGCTCAAGGATACGCTTGCTGCTTGTCAGGCCTCCGATGACCTCGATAATCACCGGATTCGACTTGATACGCCCGTGCCACGCGTGCTCCGGACGGGAATTATCGATGTATTCGATGGTGATGCGATAGACCCCTTCGGACAGCTTGACAAAGGCGAAATCCTCAAGGTCGAAGACGGCGAGCACCTCATGGTCATCCGAGGTCGCGGGCCCCAGCCCAACCACCTCGCTTCCCCGGCCGACCAACTCCTCCTGAAACTCGTCCTCGATATGATACTGCCCTACTTCGATCTTGCCGTTCTTCAGATCCTCGACCTCGATAAAAAAAGAACCCAGGAGACTCAGCCCCATTCTCCTGCCGGGATCGTTCGCAAAGAGCTGTAAAAATAAATCCACGTTCTCGCCTTCCCAATAATACCGGTATGCCGTCTGAAGCATGACCCCCAGCCCGTCCTTGACGACGGGCTTCGGCTCTTTACGCCGGCGCAAGACCTCGGCAAAACGTTCAAGGATCCGAGACTGGCTCTTTACGGTCTTCTTGGGGGAGATCAGGATAGGTGTACCCCTCATATACATCTGGGCCGCGCGGACCGGCGCACAAAACGCCAGCATCAGGCAGGCGAATAGAAAACAACGCGACATGCGTACCATAGAGAGCACCTCCCGGCTTGGGCAAATCCTAACACATTCTAATACCGGGTGGAGCGTAAAACAAGATGAATATAGGACACGAAAAGCATATCTTCACGTCTCACCTCCCGGAGTCATCGAAGTCGCAGGTCGGACCGATGATGATCGGGCCGGAACCGGTGATGAGGATCTTGTGGACGTCGTTGCGCCTAGGCATGGGGCCTCCTGTAAGAATAGGGGCGGGGGTATAAAAAGAGATGGCGCGAGCGGGGAAAAAATAATCGCCGTTGATGATGTCGTCATGAAGGCTGCGGCGGGACGTCAATATCCCTCTAGCAGGAAATACGTTTTCGCTAGTGTATCACAGAGACAAGGGACGGGCATCTTTTATGTTGAAAAGCTCCGCGTAGGCCTGATAGAAGCCGCCGCACCTGTCCGTGAACGCGCAACGAGCGCAGGCGGGCAGCTTTATCTTCACCCGGTAGGTGGGCAGACGCTCGACCGACGAGCGGTACGCGTCGGGCATCCCATACGTCCCGGCCGTTGCCGGCGGGCCGCTCAAGTTGATGATCTGCGGCTGAAAAAATCCAAAGACGCAAAACGGGACATCGGCGATGACCAGCCGTACCCTGTTGTCCTTCTTGCGGTCTTTTAAAAGCGCCAGGAGCTGCGGCCTCATGGCGGCAAAAGAGAGGGCAAACCGCTTGTCCGGCCTGCTCCGGTCGATGCAGGGGACTGAAAAAGAGACGACAAAAGCATAGCGCGAGGCCACGCGGTAGATATGCCGCACGTCCCGGCAGTTCTGGCGCACGATCAACGACGAGACCATCACGAGCATCTTCGGGGCATGGCGCCTGACGTTCTCAAGTGCCTCGAGCGTCTCCCGGAAGCTCCCCTTCTCTTGCGTGACGGCATCGTGGACGCACGGCCGCGAGCCGTATAGCGGAATCTTCAGCGCGTCGAGCCCCGCGCTCTTGAGCGCCTTGACCAGAGCGGCGTCGTGCAGGGACCGGCCGTGCGTTGAGAGCTGGACGCCCGTAAACGTTAGGTCTCTCTTCAGATAACGGACGAAGGACACAATCCCGGGGTATTCGATGGGGTCAGAGCCCGAGATTTCGACAAGATTGAAACGCCTGCGACGCAGCTCCCGGGCCTGCCGGGCCATGTCTTCGCCGATGACCTGCAACTCCTCCCGGGAGGGCCTCCTCCTGACTCTCTCCGGATTGCAGAAGACGCAGCTGTTGCTGCAGGCATTGACCTGCACCACCACCGCACCTTTTTTCAAATGGGAAGGAAATTTCACCTTGACAGCCTTCGGCAGCATAACAATCTATTTTAACTCATACCAAAAGAACTCTCCGGTCTCCGCTCTATCCTGCATTCATGCCGTCTTCAAGTGAAAACCCGCTCCTGGCTGGGGGCGGGTTTTTGCTGAAGCCAACAGCGGGATCGCCTCAGCACTTCGAGTAGCCACAGGCGAAGCACTTGACGCAGCCCTCTTCGTGGCGCACGACGCTGCCGCAGTCGGGGCACACGCCGACGATGCTGCCGGCGATCTGGCGCTCAAGTTGTTCCTCGCTCTTGGACATCTGGCTGTACATCTCGGACTCGGCCCGGGAGCCCGCTGCCTCGACCGCCGCGGCGGCCACCTTGGCCTCAATCTTATCGTTGACCAGGCGCCGTTCGACCACGCGCGCGATCGCGTCCGCGCAGGAAAAAATCCGGGAGCCGCGCTCCCACGACGGCGACGGGCAACGGATGGAGCGTAACTGCTCGATGATAACCTTCACGTCCACGCCGGAGCGGAACGCCAACGACACCAGGCGGCCGATAGCCTCAAGCTGCGAGGCCGCGCAGCCGCCGGCCTTACCCATCTGCGTGAAGACCTCAAAGGGCGTGCCTGTCTCGTCGGTGTTGATCGTGACGTAGAGGTTGCCGCAACCAGTGGCGACCTTCGTCGTCGTGCCGGTGACGACCTCGGGCCGCGGCCGCGGGCCGATCTTGGTGCCTTCGGGGACAATGGTCTGGCCGACGGCAGGCTTATCCTTGGAGCCGATGTTCAGGACCTGCTCCTCACGGCTCCTGTCGCGGTAGATCGTGACCCCCTTGCAGCCCAACTCATAGGCGAGCATGTAGGCCTTGTGTACCTCCTCGATCGTCGCCTGCTGATGGAAGTTGACGGTCTTGGAGACGGCGTTGTCCGTGTACTTCTGGAACACCGCCTGCATCCTGATGTGCCACTCGGGGCTGATATCGTGCGCCGTCACGAAGACGCGACGGATGTCCTCGGGGATCTCCTTGATGTCTTGGATCGTGCCGGCCTCGGTGATATCCTCCATGAGCTTGCGCGTCATGAGGCCGCGCCTCTCCATGGCCTCCCGGAAGGCCGGCTCGACCTCAATCATCTTGTCGTTATCCAGGACGTTGGCGCGGTAATAGGAGACGGCGAAGATCGGCTCTATCCCGGACGAACACGGCCCGGCGATGATGCTGATGGTGCCGGTCGGCGCGATGGTCGTCAGGGTCGCGTTGCGTTGGCGCGCGCCGCCCTCTCGGTCATAGATGCTGCCCTTGAACGCCGGAAAGACGCCGCGGTCTTTGGCCAGGGCCACCGACTTCTTGCGCGCCTCAGCCAAGACAAAAGATATGAGCGTCTCCCCGAGCGCGACCGCCTCCTCGGAGTCATACGGAATCATCATCTTCGCCAGGGCGCTCGCCCACCCCATGATGCCCAGGCCTATCTTTCGGGTCTTCTTCGTCATCTCCTCGATCTCGGGCAACGGGAACTTGTTGACCTCGATGACGTTATCAAGAAAGTGGACGGACAGGTGCACGACCTCTCTCAGGCGATCCCAGTCGATGACGAAGGTCTCGGCGTCTGCCTTGAGGAAAGCGTAGAGGTTGATCGAGCCCAGGTTACAGCTCTCGTAGGGCAAAAGGGGCTGTTCACCGCAGGGGTTAGTGCTCTCCACCTTACCTAATAATGGGGTGGGGTTGTCGTTGTTGACGCGGTCGATGAAGACGATGCCGGGCTCGCCGTTCTTATGGGCCATCTTGACCATCTGGTCGAAGACCTTGCGGGCGTTGAGCCTTTTGACGGCCTGGTTGGTGTGCGGGTCGATGAGGTCGTACTCCTCGTCCTTCGTGACCTTACGCATGAAGTCCTCGGTGACGGCGACCGAGATGTTGAAATTATTGATCTCCTTGTCGTTCTCCTTACAGACGATGAAATCCATGATGTCGGGATGATCCACGCGCAGAATCCCCATGTTCGCCCCGCGGCGCGTGCCGCCCTGCTTGACGGCCTGGGTCGCGGAGTCAAAGACCTTCATGAAGGAGATGGGGCCGGAGGCGATGCCGCCGGTCGAACGCACGGTCGAGGAGCGCGGCCGCAGGCGCGAGAAAGAGAACCCCGTGCCGCCGCCGGACTTATGGATGAGGGCCGTATGCTTGATGGAGTCGAAGATGCTCTCCATCGAATCGTCGATCGGCAGGACGAAACAAGCCGAAAGCTGCGAGAGCTCGCGGCCCGCGTTCATCAGGGTCGGGGAGTTGGGCATGAACTCCAGGGCCGCCATCATATCGTAGAACCTCTTTTCGAGCGCCAGGACGTCCGTCTCGGACTTCCCGAAGAGCCTGTTGGCGCCGGCGATGGTCTTGGCCACACGGGAGAAGAGCTCCTGCGGCGTCTCGATCACCTTTCCGGAATGGTCTTTCTTGAGGTAGCGTTTCTCGAGGACCCTGAGAGAATTATCGGAGAGTCTCAACCCCATGGTGCGGCTCCTTTCTGCGAGGGCGCCAGAACATAGGCGGGAAAAGTATCTTGAACAAAAATTTAATTCGGTAAGACCGTCTTAAAAATACTCTGCGCCCCCGGATGCTCTAAAAGCATACCTCGCCCCGCGGGCCTTGTCAACAGAAAAATACCATATATTGTTATTTTTTATACTGCGGAATACTATATTTTGTTTCTAGCAGGAGCGCCCGTCGACACGACGCGAGCGCCTCGTCGGTGAGAAATTACCCTTTGCAGGGCTTGGACCCGTGGTTGGCCTTCTTGGAGCGCCACCGGAGCTTGCCTAATCTCTGACGTCTACCTTTGCCCACGTTTCCCCCTCGCTTCCATACCGCGAAACACCCCGGGGGACCTTCTGTCATCTTCCCGCGACCCGGGGTGAAACAATTTCTGTTTCCTCTTGCTCCGTGCGACCCCTATTCTACTCCCGATCGGTCTTTTGTCAACCGGGAATCTTTTACGGCATCCGAAGAGACGTGCGGGACGTACGGGTCCGGCCCATGAGTCTCATTTTGACGCAGAGGCGACTGGGTGTTATGATACACGATAAGGAACAAAAACCTGTCCCGTGCCGCGATAAGACGGGCGTCACGGGACCTTCGGCGGAAAGCTAAGCGGGGCAACTTAATGATCACGAGGGCGTTCCGGGCCACGGTCTTTATCAAAGGGTTAAGCGCGGTCATCGCGCAGACGCTCCTCTTCCGGGAGCTGTTGGTCGTCTTTGGCGGCAATGAACTGACCGTCAGCCTGATGCTGTGCGTCTGGCTTTTGTCGAGCGCGGCCGGCAGCATCTTCTTCGTGCGCCTCTTTGACCGGATGCGGTCGACCAAGCGCGCCTACACCCTGTGCCTCTTCCTCTTCATCCTCTGGCTGCCGACGGCCCTCCTCCTGGCGCGCCTGGCCCGGTCGTTTCTGGGGTTAGGCTTCGGCGAGGTCCTCTCGCTCGGTCCCATCGCGCTCCTGTGTCTCATCGTCCTATCCCTCCTCGCGCTCGCCGACGGCGCGATGTTCGCACTCGCCTACCGGGGCATCGGCTCGCTCAGCCAGACCTACTTCTTCGAGTGTCTGGGGGCCCTCACCGGAGGCGCCCTCTTCACCTTCGTCCTGCTGCGCTTCTTCTCTTCGATGACCATCGCCCTCGTCGTCTGTCTGGTCGATACGATCGCCTTTGCGTTCCTGGCGTGGACGCAGCGTCGACGGCCCATCCGCCTGACGGCCGTCCTCTTGTGCGCCGCCGCCCTCACCGGCCTGACCTTCACGGCGCGCCTGCAACGCTGGAGCGTCTCAAGGCAGTGGCCCCACGGCGAGGTCATCGTCTCGAAGAACTCCCTCTACGGCAACATCACCGTCACCGAAAAGGCCAAACAGTTCAACGTCTTCTACGACGGCCTGCCGATCTTGTCTCTGCCGCAGCCGGACACGGCGATGGTCGAGGACTTCGTCCACCTGACGCTTCTGGCCAAGCCGTCGAGCAAACGGGTCCTTTTTGTCGGCCACGCGGCCGCCGGATTCCTGAACGAACTGCTGAAATACCCCCTTCAAGAGATCGTCACCATCGAACCCGACCCCTTGCTCGTCCAGATCCTGTACCACCTGCCCCTTCCTGACGTCCAGAAGGCATTACGCGACCCGCGCGTCACCAATGTCGCCGCCGACCCCTGCCGGACCCTCGCCCTGATGGACGGCCGTTTCGACGCGGCCTTCGTCCACACGGGGCTGCCCACGTCGCTCGCGGCCAACCGCACGCAGACGGCGGATTTCTTCGCGCGCATCGACGAACACCTGGAGCCCCACGGCATCCTCGCGGTCACGACCTGGGGATCGCTCACCTTCCTGAGCGAACCGCTGCGGCGCGTCAACGCCGATCTCATGGCGACGCTGGAGAGCGTCTTCGCCCACGTCACAGCCATCCCCGGCGACGGCTCCACCATTTTTCTGGCCTCCCAGAGCCCCGTCGTCCTCGATGCCCCGTTGATGAGCCAAGCCCAAAAACGCCTGGCGATCCCGACCACCCTCATCAACCAGGCGTATCTCGAGCTGCGACTCAACAAAGACGACCGGCAGTGGTTCCTGGCCGCGGTGAGCGACACCTTCAAACGCCCGGCGCCCAATACGAACCTGCGGCCGTCCGGCCTCTACGACGCCCTGGCGCTCACCTACGCCCAGTACTCCAAAAAACTGCCGATGATATTCAGCGGCTTCCGCCGCATCAAGACCGGCCATCTGACGGTCCTCCTCTTCCTGTATCTCTTCGTCTGCCGATCGCTCGCCCGACGGCGCCACCGGCAGGCCAGCGTCTTAAAAATGACTATCCTTACCTCGGGTTTCTACTCGATGTCGGCGTACATGACGGTGCTTCTGATCTTCCAGAGCTTTTTGGGCATCCTCTATGCCTGGCTGGGGCTCCTGACCGCCGTCTTCATGGCCGGCGCCGCGATAGGCGCCGTCTCGCAGAAGAAGTTGACCCGCCGCTTCTTATCCGTCGGGACATTGATAAGCCTTGAGCTCCTGGTGCCCGCCCTCGTGACGGCGATCGCCTTCTTCCTCATCGGGATTTTTTCATCCCGCGCCGATGCCGGGGCGTGGGGACGCTGGCTCTTTGTCTTGACGGGTTTCTTGACGGGATATCTGGTAGGGGTGGAACTGCCGCTCGTGCACGACGTGTACCGCCGCCGCTTCGGCGGACCGGGCATGGCGGATGCGGCGTTGGCCGGACAACTCTACGGGCTGGACCTGGCGGGCGCGTGTCTGGGGGTCTTCGTGACGCCGCTCCTTCTCATCCCCTCCTGCGGCATCCCGACGACGCTCACCGTCCTTCTCGTCCTGAAGATCATTCAGGCCGTCTGCCTCAAACCGCTCAGCCACCACGAACGCCGAAGACGTCCGCGTTAATCCTGTAAAAAGGCAGGGGTCTGTTTCAGGGTATCCTTGGCGTCGAGGACGCCGCCGGAGATGATGATCTTCATCGCCTCGTCGACACCGATGTCGAGAAAGATGATCTCCTCCCGCGGCACCAGCACGAGAAAACCCGTCAGGGGACTGGGTACGGAAGGGATAAGGACGTTGATGAGTTCGCGCCCGGACTTCTCGCACATATGGACATCGGTCTCTTTTGTCGCAAACCCGAGAGTGTAGATACCTTTTCTGGGATACTCGACCAGGACGACCTTGCGCGGCTCACCGGCCGTCATCGAGGAACCGAAGAGAAAACGGGTCACCTGTTGGGCCGCCATGTAGATCTTGCCGGCCACCGGAAAACGCTTCCAGAGGTGCTCGAAGTAGGCGACGAGGCGGCGGCCGATGAAGTTCGTCGCGAAGAACCCGGTCACGAAGATGATGACGATGAACAGAAGGATTCCCAGGCCCGGCACGCGGAAGCCGAAGTAATCCACCGCCCAGCCGTTGATGTAGCGGCCTAAGATGTTATCCAAAAATGTAAACAGCGATACAAACAGGGCGACCGAGACGAGCAGCGGCACCACGATAAGGAACCCT
>CAZCSY010000004.1:0-37787 GCA_964501505.1 uncultured Planctomycetia bacterium | reverse complement strand
TCATCGAGTGCCACCGCCTGAGCCCCTTCCCGCACCGGTCGCTCGACATCGGCGTTGTCTTTGACCTCATGATCCACGACATCGACATCGTCCTGGGGCTGGTCCGCTCTCCGGTGCGGCGCATCGATGCCGTCGGGGTGAGCGTCCTGACGCCTTTCGAGGACATCGCCAACGTGCGCCTGACCTTCAAGAACGGCTGCATCGCGAACCTCACGGCCTCGCGCATCTCGGAGGAACCGATGCGCAAGATACGCATCTTCCTCCGGGACGCCTACATCTCCCTGGATTACCAGGCCCAGGAGGCCTTCTGCTATAAAAAGGAAAAGACCACCATCACCAAGACGGCGATCCCGATCGAAAAAGAAGAACCCCTCAAGGCCGAGATCGAGGATTTTATCAATTGTCTTCGGCACGGCTGGAAACCCGTCGTCTCGGGGCTCGAGGCCTACCAGGCCCTGAAGCTCGCCACGCAGATCCGCAATCTCATATGGAAAAGACGCTTGTCGTCATAGCCGGCGAGGCCTCCGGGGACCTGCACGCGGCCCACCTCGTCAAAGAACTCAAGGTCCTTTACCCCGCGGGACGTTTCTATGGCCTGGGAGGACAGAAACTGCGGGCCGCAGGCGTCCTTATCTGGCACGACCTGACGTCGCTGGCCGTCGTGGGGTTTGTCGAGATCCTCAAAAACTACGGCCGCTTCAAAGAGATCTTCGACGACACGCTCGAAAAGATCGTCGCGCTTAAGCCCGACGCGGTCATCCTCGTCGACTATCCCGGCTTCAACCTGAGGCTGGTGCGCCGACTCAAACGACACGGCATCCGCGTCGTCTACTTCATCAGCCCGCAGGTCTGGGCGTGGGGCCGGCACCGCGTCGAGCTCATCCGCCGCCAGGTGGACCTGATGCTGGTCCTCTTTAAATTCGAAGAGGACCTCTACAGCGACGGCGCCTTCAACGTGGCGTGTGTCGGCCATCCGCTCCTCGACGCGGTGCGGCCGACCAAGACGCGCGCCGCGGTCCTTGCCGATATCGGCTTCGAAGACCGCGCGCCCGTCATCGGGCTCCTGCCGGGCTCGCGCGAACGCGAGATCCGCTCTCTTTTGCCGGTGATGCTCGCCGGCAGCCGGCTGATCCACCAGAGATATCCGCGGGCCCAATTCCTCATCTGCCGCGCCGCCACCGTGGCGCGCCAACTCTACAAGGACGCGCTCGAGCGCGCCCAGCCCGAATTCCCCTATAAGATCTTGGACGATGACACCTATAACGGCGTAGAGGCCAGCGACGTCGTGCTGGTGGCCTCCGGTACCGCGACGCTCGAGACGGCCATCCTCAATCGGCCGATGATCATCCTCTACAAGGTCTCCCTGCTGACGTGGCTCCTGGCCAAGTTGTACATCCGCATCCCCCACATCGGCCTCGTCAACGTCGTGGCCGGCAAAAAGATAGTCCCCGAGCTCATCCAGTTCGACGCCAACCCCAAAAAGGTCGCCGCCGCCTTTGGCGCGCTCTGGGAGGACACGGCGCGCCTGGAGGCCATCCGCCGTGCCCTCGCCGGCGTCAAGGCCGCGCTCGGTGCCCCCGGTGCCTCCCGCCGCGCCGCCGAACAAATCGCCTCCTTCCTCTCTTGACCCTGCCGGCGCTGACCCACCCAAAAAAATGACACTAAAAGACCAGGTCTTTGAGTGTCAAAAAGTGACACTAAATGACCTGGTCTCTGAGTGTCATTTTGCGGCGACGTTCCAAATCCTCTGGTATACCTCGAGGTCACGGTCCGAAAAACAGACGAAGCGGATCTCGTCGAAATCCTTTTCGAACCTCCTGCCGGCCGCCAGGGCGATCTGCGTCGCCTCTTCGATGGGGTAGCCGTAGACGCCCGTGCTGATGGCGGGAAAGGCGATCGACTTCAAGCCGGCTTCCCGGGCCAGCCTGAAGCTGTTCTCGTAGCAATTTTTTAGGAGTTCGGCCTCGCCGCGTTTACCGCCGCTCCAGACAGGCCCGGCCGTGTGAATGATCTTCCTGGCCTTGAGGTTGCCGGCGTTGGTCATGACCGCTTGGCCCGTCGGGCAGCCGGCGATCTTGCGGCACTCCTCCATCACGCCGGGCCCGGCCGCCCGGTGGATGGCGCCGTCCACGCCACCGCCCCCGCGCAGGCCCGTATTGGCCGCGTTGACGATGACGCCAACGTCTTCCTTCGTGATATCCCCGCGCTTGATCGTGATCATGGCATAACCGTCCACGCCCTGAGGAAACTAACCCTTGTCACTTCCCGCTATCGGACGCAAGGGCCTCGTCGATATCGGGGTGGCTCACGCCCAATGCCTTCGCCTCGTCGCGATAGGTGACGGCCTCGCCGTGCTCCCCCAACCTGAGACACATCCAGGCAAGGTTGAGATAGACATCGGCGCGCTTCGGGTCGAACTCTACGGCCTTCGTGTAGGCGTCCTTGGCCTCCTGGAATCTACCCAGGGTCGCATAGGCCTGAGCCAGGTTGTTGTACGCGTTGGCGTAATCCGGCCGCAGCGCGATCGCCTTCTGGTGCCAGGGGATCGCCTCTTCGGACCGGCCCATCCTCTGGAGGACGAGTCCCAGATTGTTCTGTGCCTCCGGGTAATCCGGAGCAAGTTCGATGGCCTTCCGGTAATGGACGACCGCCTCCTCGTACTGCTTGAGGTCCATGTAGGCCGCGGCCATTGTGTTGTACGCCTTGGCGTAGCTCGGTTTGAGTTCAACCGCCTTGCGGCACGCCTCGATGGCCTCCTCGTATTTTCCGAGGCGCACCAAGGAAATGGCCAGGTTATTGTAGGCCTTGGAGTGAGTCGCGTCGATGGTCAACGCGCCCTGGGCGATCTGGACCGCCTCGTCGTTGCGCCCGAGCTTGTTATAGGCCAGCGCCAGGTTGTTGTAGGCCTTGACGGCGTCGCCCTCGGCGGCATTCGCGCTGAGCTCGACGGCCCGCTCGAGGTACGTAACGCCGGTCTCGTATTCGCCGATAGCGTTATAGGCCATACCCAGGGAATTATACACCCGGGAGCTGTCCGGCGCGTAACGCAGGAGACGCTGGAAGAAAGCGATGGGCCGAAGCCACGTGGCGTTTTGTCTGACGGTCAGGACACCCCAGAAACCCGTCAGGACGACGAGCCCGATCAGGGCGGGGACTTTTGTCCGCTCCCGGCGCAGTCCCGACGAGAAGACCTTGGCGACGAGCAGGAAGAAGCCGATGGACGGCAGGTACAGCCAGTGTTCGGCCATGTAGGCGTTGATGGGATACAGGTTTGACACAGGCAGGAGGGCGATAAGAAACCACGCGGGCGCAAACAGGACGAGGCTGCGTCTGGTCCTCTCCCTGAAGATAAGGAACAAAAGACCCAGAAAGACAAAAAGGCCCAGGAGAACCTGGGGGTGACCCCAGGAACCTGCCCAGCCGCCGTACTCCATGTGCAGACGTAGCGGCAGGATAAGGAGCCTGACATACGAAAAGAGCGCCGCCATGAAACCGGGAAGTCTCTCGAAGACCGTCGAGGAGTGGGCCTTGTAGTTCAACAAATCCTTCAACAGCGTGAACCGCGCGATGATGTACAGGACCGCCAGCCCCGTGAGGGACAAAAAGAGCGGCCAGGAGATCTTTTTGCGGAAGGCGTAGTGGGTGAGGAGAAGCAGGAGCGGCACGATCAGGACGTTCTCTCTCGAGAAGAGCGCGCACGCGTAGCTTAAGACGGCCAGCAGGAAAAACGATACCCGACGGGCCTCCGAGGTCTTGATGTAAAAGACGAAGGTGAGCAGAACGAAGAACGTCGAGAGCGGGTCGGCGCGGCCGGAGATATAGGTGACGGCCTCGGTATGGACGGGATGCGCGACGAACAAGAGAGCGGTGACGCACGCCAGGAGGTGATCCTTAAAGAGGACCAGGACGAGCCAGAAGAGGGCGAGGGCCGCGAGGATGTGCCAGGCGATGTTAGCGAGGTGATAGCCGACGGGGTTGGTCTGCGCGAAGACATAATCAAACAGATACGTCAGGATCTGCAGGGGCCTGTAGAAGTGATAGTTGTTTTCCCCTCCCGCGCCGATATCCGTCGTGAAGATCTCCGGGATATGTGTCCAACTGCGGATGAACCTGTTTTCCTCGACCAGGTGGCTGTCGTCCCAGAGGAATCCCCCCTTGAGCGCATTGGCATAGACAAGGGCCCCCACGCAGACGATGAGCAGGACGGACAAAAGGATTTTCTTCTTGTCCACGGCTACGGGCGCGGCCTCTCCCGAAGGCGTCGCCTTCTTTTCGCGGCGCTCCTGCTCGAGGAACCGGCGCACGGTCCTCTCTTTCAGGTTGAGGTCCCGCGCCAGGACCGTCGCGGACTTGGTGTCGCGGTGGGCGAGGATATAGCGTCTGTGCTCTGGCTTCATTCGGCCGCTTCTTCTTTCGTCGCCGCCAAGGCATCATGGGCCCGGGCGTACTTCGGATCAAGGGCTAGGAATCTGTCGCGGGCGGCGCGGGCCCGGTCGGCCTCGCCGAGCGCCTCGTAGGCATCCACAAGGTTACTGTAGGCATCGGCATAGCCGGGCTGAAGCTCTATCGCCTTCTCGTGCCAGGGAATCGCCTCCCGCGCCCTGCCCATTCTCTGAAGGGCAAGTCCCGCGTTGCTGTACACCTCGGCGTAATCCGGGTCGATCTCGATCACCTTACGGTAAGTCTCCAGCGCCTCGTCGTAGCGCTCCAGATGCATATACGCCGCGCCCAGGGTATTAAGGATCTCGGGATATCCGGGCTTGAGCGCGACCGCCCTCCGGCACGCCTCTGCCGCCTCCTTGTATTTTCCCAGGCGAATATAGGAAACGGCCAGGTTGTTATAGGCCTTGACGTAGGTCGCGTCTAAAGCCAGTGCTCTTTCGGCTGCCTGCGCCGCCTCCCTGTCCCTGCCGAGCTTGTCGTAGGCGTACGCCAGGTTATTGCAGGCATTCGCGGCGTCGCGTGTGGAAGCGCCGGCACCGAGCTCGACGGCTCTCTCGAGATACGAGACGCCTTTTTCATAATCCCCCATCTTATTGTACGCCAAGCCTAATGCATTGTGCAACCTTGAGCTCTGCGGGGCGTAGCGCAGGAGCCTCTTGTAAAACGGGATGGGCCGAAGCCACGTGGCGTTTTGCCTGACGGTCAGCGCACCCCAGAGGCCCGTCAGGAGGAGGAGCCCGATCAGGGCGGGGACCTTTGTCCGCTCCCGGCGCAGCCCCGACGAAAAGACCTTGGCGACGAGCAGGAAGAAACCGATGGACGGCAGGTACAGCCAGTGTTCGGCCATGTAGGCGTTGATGGGATACAGGTTTGAGACGGGTAACAGGGTGAGAAAAAACCAGCAGGACGAAAAAAAGACAAGGCTGCGCTTCTCTTTCTCCCGGAAGATGACAAACAAAAGCGCCGACAAGACAAAAAGACCCAGGATGACCCGGGGATGGACAAAAGAAGATTCCCCCACGCCGTACTCCATGTGGAGGCGGACAGGCACAAGAAGAAGCCGCAGATAGGATGCCCAGGCCTCAAGAAAACCGGGCAATCTTTGAAGCAGGCTGGAAGGGGCGACGGCGTGCGCTAACATGTATTTCAGCAGCGTGAACCGCAGCACGACATACGCAACGGCCAAGACCGTCAGAAAGACAACGCCCGGTTTGTATATCTTCCTGCGGAAGGTATAGTGGTAAAGCAAAACGAGGGGCACCATGATCAGCGCGTTTTCCTTGGACAGGAGGGCGGCCGCATAACTCAGCACAGCCGCCAGCAACAACGATATCTTGCGGGTATCCGCGGCCTTGATGTAAAAGACGAAGGTGAGCAGAACGAAGAACGTCGAGAGCGGGTCGGCGCGGCCGGAGATATAGGTGACGGCCTCGGTATGGACGGGATGCGCGACGAACAAGAGAGCGGTGACGCACGCCAGGAGGTGATCCTTAAAGAGGACCAGGACGAGCCAGAAGAGGGCGAGGGCCGCGAGGATGTGCCAGAGGATGTTGCCCAGGTGATAGCCGGCGGGGTTCAGTCTCCAGATAGAATGATCAACCAGATAAGTCAGTATTTGAACGGGACGATAAAATCTGTACGCGCTATCAGCGCCGGCCCCGACATCCTTAGTTAATATCTGCGGGATGTTCGACCCGTTTCGGATGAACCTGTTTTCCTCGACCAGGTGGCTGTCGTCCCAGAGGAATCCTCCCTTGAGCGCATTGGCATAGACGACGACCCCCACGCAGACGATGAGCGCGACCGCCCATCCCAGCTTCCTCTTGTCCAGGGGCGAGCCTCCCGGCACCGCTATGTTTTTCCGCTTATCCCGCTTCATGAACAAATTCCCGATTCAATCGAGACGTGAGACTCATGCGTCTGGCTCATCAGTCTCATTTTTGAGCCAGGTCATGATGACGTTCACGACGTAGTCTTGTTGCGCCGGCGTCAAGGCAACGCCCCTGGGGATGCCGTGCCACGCGGCCAGGCACCCGCGGCAGCATGTCGCCGTAGCGTGCTGGGCCACGAAGACGGGGTGCCCCTTCCAGGGGGTCTGGCGGCCGTCCTTTTGGGGCCGCGCCGGCGCCAGGCGCGCCTTCACGAAATCCCGGGCATGCTGCTCTACTGTTGTAACGGTCCTGGTCTGAAAATAGGTACGATCGGCGGACGACAGTCTAAAACCAGAGCGAAAAGGGGATCGGGCCAATCTTTCAAAAATGGCGTCGGGGCGAGGCACCGTACGATTTGAATTATTCTTATATCTCTTCGACGTCCTGAATCTCTAAAGAGGCCACACGAAAACCGTGCGGCCTCTGGTGACGGCCCCGGACATCGGCACCCTCAGATGCCGGATGCCCGGGGAGAATTTTGATGCCTCGCAAACAGAGGCAAAATTTTTGAGCCGCGAAGGAGTCGAACCTTCAACCCCCTGATTAAGAGTCAGATGCTCTACCGATTGAGCTAGCGGCCCATAGGAGTTCCTTAATGTGCGCCCTCTGGGCGCATCAAGGAATTCCGAAGTGTGGCCGTGCCGCGCGAAGCCCCGAGCTCTGCGAGGGGCTGAGTGCGGCCGGCCCAAAAGCAAACGACAGCGGGGTATGATAACAAAACCGCCGCCCCCTGTAAAGCGAATTTGAAGACCCGCCCTACTTCTCTTCCTGCGCGCCCCACTGGAGATCATCCATGACCTTCTGGGCCACGTTGGTCAGGTGATCGCCGATCTTCTCCAGGTTGCTGATCATGTCGATAAAGATGACGCCGGACAGGACGTTGCACTCGCGGCGCTCCAGGCGCGCGACGTGGTTGTCTTTCAACCGGTTCCTCAGCCTGTTCAACTCGTCCTCGCGCTCCAGGACGCGATGGGCCTCCCTGATGTCGTTCGTCTCCAGGACGCTCTTCGCGGAATCCGTCATCAGGGTGACCTCCTCAAGCATCCTCTTCAACTCTTCGATCGCCATCTGCGAAAAAGGCATCTTGCCGGCGATCTTCTTTTCGGCCAACACCATCAAATTCTCCGCGTGGTCGCCGATCCTTTCGACGTCGTTGATGACATGGATCAGGGCGGGTATCTTTTTTGACTCACTCGGGCTCAGTTCCTCCTGCATCAGTTTCACGAGATAATCGGTGATCGCTTCCCGGAGCGTGTCCACGGCCTCTTCGCTCTTCGTCACCTTTGCGAGCAAACGCGCATCGTTCGTGAAGAAACCGTCGGTCGCCCGCTTCACCATCTGCTGGGTCAGCCCCATCGTCCGGATGATCTCCCGGGTGGCCGCCTCGATCGCCAGCGACGGCGTACTCAACAGATGGGATTCCAGGTAGCGAGGCAGACTCTCGACGTCTTCGCCCTCTTCCCCTTTGATGAGACGTGTGAGGACCTTGACGAAGGGACCGACAAAAGGCAGAAAGAGCAATGTCATGATAACGTTGAAGAGCGTATGCGCATTGGCAATCTGACGCATCAAATCGCCGGATGTGCGCCGCGCCAGATCCTCGAATAAAAAGAGAAAAGGCAAAAAGAGGATGACGCCGGACACGTTAAACATCAGATGGGCGACGGCGGCCCTTCGCGCGGAGAGGTTGGTCCCCAAAGAAGCGATGAGGGCGGTGACGCAGGTGCCTATACCACAACCCAGAACAAGCGGGATGGCCCCCCCGAGGTCCACCAGGTTCGCCGACGCCAGCGCCAGGACGATGCCCGTCGTCACGGAGCTGCTCTGTATGACGGCCGTAACGGCCGCTCCCGCGACTATCCCCAAAAGAGGGTTGCGGCTGAAATTGAGAAAGAAGTCTTTCAGCGCCAAGCCCTGCCCTAAAGGCCTGAAGGCATCGGTCATGAAATTCAGACCGACAAAAAGGATACCGAACCCCAGAAGGAACTCTCCGATATGTTTATGGTTTTTTTGCTTGGCGAGGAGCATCACCGTCATGCCGATCCCGACGATGGGCAGGGCGTAAGAGGTCAACTTGAAGGCGATCAATTGGGCCGTGACGGTCGTGCCGATGTTGGCCCCGAAGATCACGCCCAGGGCCTGGCGGAGCGTCATCAGGCTCGCGTTGAGAAAACCGACGACCATGACGGTGGTGACGGAAGACGACTGGATGAGGCTGGTGATGCCGGCGCCGACCGCAACCCCTTTGAGCGGATTGTTGGTCAGATTCGAAAGAAGCCGCCGCGTGCGCTCACCCGAGGCCTTGCGCAATCCCTCGCTCATCTGTCTGATGCCGAAGATAAACAGACCCAGCCCGCCCACGACGCTGAAGATGGCTTCCTTGATCATGCATGACCCCGCTTAACGCTTTCGCCAACCTTTTGTTTCATCAAATTAAGGTAACGATAGACTTGGGAAGGTTATTTTCATCGTACATTATAACAGTCTCTCTTTTTTTATCCACTTTCTTTAAATCAAAAAGGAGCTCCTCGATGACATCTAGGAAAAGCACTTTTGACCCCCGGGGCAAAACCGGTCTTGCCTCACGGACCCCGCCTGGGGCGGTATGCCTTGAGCTTGTCCCGGTGCGCCTGCCGGCGCTCCCTCAGCAGGCGGGAGACATCCTTCTGCCTGCGGACGACGACCTGCCTTGCCACGCCTAGACCCCTTCTTTGCCGGCCATAAAACGCTGCAGCTTCTGATTGTCGATCTTGGACCAGAGAAATCCGCAAAACGTGCAGGCAAAGAACCGGTTCTGCAAGGCGACATTCGAAACCAGGATGGCGTAAAACGGGACGCTGTCGGGCCGGAAGTGGGCGGGCGGATTCACGTAATCGATCTGATTATAGATCTTCCCGACGATGATGCCTCTGGCGTGGCACTGTGGACACGAAACGCTCATGACCTCTCCTTGTCTAAACGCCTTTTACCGCGCGTTCTCCATCTCCAGGGCCTCGGCCTCGGCCGTCAGCTCTCTGAAGACAATCGATATATCGCTATAGGGCGGCGGGCTGGTCAAAGAACACACCCACACGATGGTCCGCGAAGGATTGCGATGCAAGAGAGGATCGTCGGCATAGGCCTTGACCGGCCATCTCGGCTGCACCAGCAGATGGACATGGATGCGATAGCCCAGGTATCTCGATGACAGGATGTTCAGGCGCGCCGCGGCCTTGCGTCCGGCGTAAGAGCCTTCGGTGACGACGATCTCAGGCAGAACCCTGGGATTGAACGTCTGCTCGGAAGCGATGAGCCGGTTGACGAAGGCCAGGGCCTGATAAAGGTAATGCGAGATCCTGATCTCGGCAAACGAACTGAGGGCCCACAGGATGATGAATCCCACGAAGGCCGAGACGAGGACCTGGATGACAGCGTCGAGAATCGTCATCACTCTGAAAACGCGACATACCCCCACGCCGCAAGCTGAATAACGGGGAGCATCATGCCGATGCCGATCCAGCCCGGCTTGCCGCGCTTCACGCAGATATCCCAGGCGATGATGCCGAATATCACCAGAGACGCGATCGCGCCGACCAAAGGAATAAACCCGAGCAAAAAGGCCAGCATCCAAAACCGCGGCCGGCCGGCGATGTCGCACATAAGGATCAGGTTCATGACCGGAACCCAGGCAAACCAACCGTTGGGCGTCTGCGTCTTTCGGGCCATGAGCTGGAGGCAATAGGCGAAATACGCATATACCAGCAAGGAGAAAAACACGATCGCGGCCACAAGAACTATGGGGAGCGTCGCGGGAAGAGGGACGCTTGTCGAAGACACAGGACCGCTCCGACCCGAACGCCGGCCCTCTCTTGAAATAGACGTGCGTGCCGAGACGCCCTGCGCGCCTTCCTCCGGGGTCGCGCCCGACCACTCAAAGGGAACCACTCCCTGACCGGAGGCAAAGACGGGCGGTTCCATGGGGGACACAGGCGGCTGTGTCTTTGTTGCGGCTTCGGCGGGAGACGCGGGGGATTGCGGCTCGGACGCCGCCGTGTACCAATCTGCCTGAAACGCTTCAGTCGCTTCAGGCGCTTCAGTCGCTTCAGGCGCTTCAGGCGGCAGTTCCTTCTGCGCCGGCGTTGCCGGCGTCACGCGCGTGCCGTCTTCCAACTGCAAAAATTCCACATCCTCCATCCAATACGTCAGGGGGATACCGGCAACGTCCATCTGAACGCGGACGTCATCCTGCGCGACGACTTTCCCTTCGAGCGTCTGACCTGATTTCAGGCGGAGGCGATCCTGCGCGAAGACCGGACCGGCGACAAGGAGACTCAACAAAACCAGAAAGACCCTTTTCATCGCACCTCCTTCTCTTGCGTGTCGAGTCAAAACTATTATAACGCAATCCTGCCGTGCGCTGGGGTTTTTCTGACCCCGTCTGCCGGGATCGGACATCTTTACCAGTCCATAGCCCGGCCGTTGTGTTTGGCCTACCGTTAGATTATATGCTATACTGACCGTCATGGATCTATCAAAACGCAGGATAGACCCTGCCCTCATCAGGACCGCCGCCGGCATCTGTCTTCTTTTTTATGCGGTCATCACGATATATGACATCGGCGCCCTCCAGTGGGACTTCACCTCCTATTACTACGCCGCCAAGGCCGCTTTGGCAGGCGCCAACCCCTACGATGCCGAAACGGTCTCTGCATTTGCTCAAAAAGCCATCGCGCCCTACGGATACCACCCCTTCACGCTACCGCCTTTCATGCTCTTGAGTCTGCCCCCCTTCGCTGTCGCCACGCGCATCTTTCTCGCACTGAAGATCATCAGCCTCGTCCTCCTCCTGCTCATCTGGAAGAAGATCTTCCTGAAAAACGAGGCGGGGCTGGGCTTCTTCGTGCTCTGCCTGCTGGGTTACAACACCGCGTTCTTCATCGACCTGCGCTGCGGCAATATCGCCCTCTTTGAACAATTACTCCTCTGGGTCGCCTTCTGGGCCTATCTGCACAACCGGCTGGCGGCGTTTTGTCTCCTGGTCCTGCTCGCCGCCCTTTTTAAGCTCCAGCCGCTCTTCTTCCTGTGCCTGATCGTCTTTTGCGATGACAGAAAAAAAATCCCTTACGGCATCGCAACGCTGGCGGCCTTCATCCTCCTGAACGGGGCCGCGTGGCTGATGCGGCCGGATCTCTTCGCCGGTTACCTGCGCAGCGCGTCCCAGGGCCTGCAGGAAGGAGGCATCATGAATCCCTCCACCCTGAATCTGGCGCGCGAAGTGACGCGTCTGGTCTGCGCCCACCCCACGCCCTCCTCCATGTGGCTCGGAGGTCTGTCCGGCTACGTCCTCATCGTCATCGTCGTCGTCTCCCTCAGCCTCAGGGCGATCCCAAAGATTCAGGCCTTAAAGAGCGCGGAACGCCGGCGCTGGCTCGTCTTTCTGCTTTGCTTTGTCTACGCGCTGGTGTGCCCCCGCTTCAAGAACTATAGCTTTATCCTCCTCCTGGCGCCTACCTACGCCGTGATCAGGCACAGCGCCTCCCTCAAGGCCATGCCCTGGCTCATCCTCCTCGTCGTCATGCCCACGATAGACGTCCATCTGCCCTTCTACGACCTCCTTGCGTACCTGGCGGCGAACTACTATCCGCTCCTGGTGGCGACCGGCGTGTGGATCATGTGCCTCAGGGTATGCGACCGCCTGGCTCCTAAAAAAATGAGGCTAAATGAGTCAGGCTCACTTAGCCTCAAAGGATAGGATGAGACTAAAAACAGTCAGGCTGCTTTAGTCTCATCCTTGCCGCCGCACCCGCCTTGCCTCAAGCTACCGCTCTCACGGACCATCCCCGGAATCGACGCAGGGGGCGTCTACTTCGTCGCCTGATAGATGCCGTAGCTCACGCCCGCCGCCAGGGCCGTGTTCAACAACGCGCAGCCGGCGTTGAAAAAAACCATCGCTGTCAAAAGGACGACGGCCGTAAACGCTTTGACGCTCATTCCCCCTCCTTGTTCTCTGTGGTCTCCTGATCCATCTTCGGATGCAGAAAAAGCAGTTTGACATATTCGGTGATCATCTTCCTGTCGTTATCGGCTAACTCGGTGAAGAGGACGCCGATGCGGTAGGTCTTCTTGGGCAACCGCGGAAAAGAATACACGACCGTCCCCCGCGCGGCGATGCGCTCACTCTTGCCCTTCTCGAGCATGAGGCTGAAGCTGATCTCCATCTCGGCGCCCTTGGGGATCTCGGCGTCAACGAGAAAGCTGATCCCCACCTCGCTGATATCCACGGCGTGGCCGGTGCGCGCCTCTTTGCCGATCCTCAGCCGGACCTCCGGCGGCTTATCGACCCTGAAAAAAAGGACGACGTCCAGCGCCACCCGCTGGAATCTCCTCTTTTCTAGAATCGAACCCTGATCTTCTGTCATCGCCTGCCCCCTTCCTTCGCCTATCTATCGTAGCGGTACGATGATGCGCTGACTCTCTTTTTCGCGATACGGCTCCAGCAACCTCAGGAAGTCCGGATTCAGCTCGGCGCCCAGCTGCTGTGCCTCGTCGCTGTAACGGACGGCCGCCTCGAAATCCTTCGCGGCATAAGAGACGACCGCCAAGTTCACATACGCCACCGCGTAATCGGGCCGGAGGACAACCGCCTCCTTCAGCGCGGCGATGGCCTCCTCATGCCTGCCGAGACGCAGATACGCGGTGCCCAGATTATTGTGCGCCTCGAGAAGATCGGGCTTGAGGGCGATGGCCTTCTCGTAGGCCTCCCGGGCTTTCTCGACGTCGTCGAGCTTCTTGTACGCGTTGCCCAGGTTATTGTAGGCCTCGGCGAACTCCGGGTCAAGGGCGATGGCCTCTTCGTACCAGGTGATGGACTCTTTGACCTCCCCGGTGTTCTGATAGACGTTGCCGAGATTGTAGTAGGAGCCGGCGTACTGCGGGTTCGCCTCGATGGCCTTCTTGTACATCAGGATGGCCTCGTCATACCGGCCACTGTCCATATCGATATTCCCCTGATTATTGTAGGACATCTCGTAGTCGGCATCGGCCTTTATCGCCTTGCCGTAGAGCGTCTCGGCTTCCTCGGTCTGTCCCTCATCGCGATAGATGTTTGCCAGATTGCTCAAGGCCATCGCGTGATCGGGACGCGCGGCCAAGACCTGACGGTACAACGCCACGGCCTCTTCGCGCCGGCCGATATCCTTATAAATATTGGCGAGGTTGACCATGGCGCGGATGCTCTGGGGCGCATAGCGCAAGGTCCGCTCGTAAAAACCCTGCGGCTGGCTCCAATACCCGTTCTGCGCCGCCGTCAAGAGCGAAGAGGCGGCCAGCAGCCCCAAAAAGACCAAGAGCCCCACGAGGCGGGTTGCCCGGCGCTTCCAGAGCGCGCTCAACATCCCCGCCACGATGAGGAAGAGCCCGATCGACGGCAGGTAGAGCCAGTGTTCGGCCATGGTGGCGTTAATCGGAAAGATATTCGATACGGGCAAGAGGGCGATCAGAAACCACTGGATGGAAAACGAAACCGTCTTCTGGCGGCCTGCCGCCGCCCAGGCGATAACGACCAGTGCCGCCAAGATGAAAATACCGGCGAGCGTCCGCGGATCCGTAAAAGGCAGACGGGAGAGCCCGTATTCCATGTGAAGGTGCGTGGGCCATGCGAGGCATCCGAGATACTGTGTCAGCGCCGCAAAGAACCCGCAGAGCCGTTGCGTGAAGGTCATCAGATTCGCGGGGTTCGACAAGAGATCCTGCACGGCGACCGCGCGGCCGAGGATATACAGACCCGTGATGACGACGAGAGACAGGAATCTGTTCTCATCGATCTTCTCCCTGAAGGTCAGGTGGTAGGCCAAAAGAAGGACCGGCAGGGCCAGGCTTGCCTCCCGGGAGAGGAGCGCGGCCACATAGGCGACCGCGGCCACCGCCGTCACGGCGACAGAACGGCTCTCCCGCCGGTCGATGTAGGCGAGGAAAGCCACCAACAGGAACACGGCGGCCAGCGGATCGGACCGGCCCGAGATATAACTGACGGCCTCCGTATGGATCGGGTGGCTCACGAAGAGAAGGCCGGCAAATAGCGATAGCAGCCGGTCGGCGCTCAGACGGTACGCCAATCCGAAGACGCACAGCGCCGCCAGGATATGCCAGAAAAGGCTCGTCACATGGTATCCCCGCGGATCGAGCTTCCAGAGGCGGTAATCGGCCATGTACGTCAACATCTGAAGCGGCCGGTACGCGTGCGACTCCTTGCCGTAACCCGCCAGGATGTTCCCCTGGAAGAGCTTGAGCGCGTTACCGCCCTGTTTGATCAAGGGATTTTCCGAAATCAGGTGCTGGTCGTCCCAGACAAAGGCGCCGTCGAGGGAATTCGCATAGACGGCTATCCCGAGGAGGACAATCGACAGGATCGAAAGGATCAGAAACTTTGTAGAGAGAAAGGCGTCGGGGACCCCGGCAGGCTCGGGCGGCGGTATCGGCGCCTCACTTTGAAGGGGGCTCGTTTCATTCTTCATGTAAAAAGGTCTTCGGCCTAGGGTTCGTTGCCGACGCTCATCACGCGGGAGATCTCATCGCTGAAAAACGTCACAACCACGCCCGCGGATTCGACACGGACATAGTCGGGTCTCTGCTCCACCAGGCGGCCTTCGACGACCTGGCCGTTGCGAAGAAAAACCTTCACGAGATCGGGCCCTGACGGTTCCTCGAGGGGGACCGGCTCCTGTGCCGCCTGCGTCCCGTCAGCGAGCCCGGAGGCGGCAGGGGACGTTGTCTTTTCTTTGGCCCCGGCGGGGACGTCACGGCCCAACTGACCGAGCAGCGCGCCGCCGCGCTGCGCTGCCGTCTGCATGCTTTGATCATAGAGACGCGTTGCCGTGCCTCCGATAAGGCCGCCGGCGCGAGAAACCCTGTCGCCTTTATCGTCTTTGCCTTGCTCGTCGTCTTTGTTCTGGGCTGCCCCGGCCGCGCCGGTCGCCGAAACGAGCGTGGCATACTCCAGCATCGACTGGGCCGACGCCACAGCCGGACCCGTGAGAAAAATCATAAGGCACACCGTAAAGATCTTCATGGCCCTAATAGATTGTCGGGTAAAGCGGGTTCGTCTGCCTCTTGACCCTTTTGGCGCGCGCTTCTGCCTGCCTCTTGCGCCGCTCCAGGTCGCGCTTCTTCTTTTCCGCTTTGCGCAGGACGCGTTCCTTGCGTTTTTTCGACTCTTCCTTGCGCTTCTCGCCCTTCGCATCCCCCACCCGCCAGGGCGAGAGAATCACCTTTTCGTCCTGTGTCGCGGAAACGTCGGCCTGCTTGACGATCTCGCGATCGGGAGCCCGGCGATGAGAGGCCTCCTCTCCCTCTTTCTGATCCGGCGGCTCGTCCGCCCAGGCATAGAGACTCAACAAACCGCAGACCAACGCCAAAGAAAAGATCCGCCGCGCGCCCTGACTCACTTCTTTTTAACCTCGATCACATCCACCCTCTCGCCGGCCGGTTCCGGTGGATTCTCCATCGCCTTTTTGATCTCTTGCTGTCGGCGAAGCTCATCCACGATAGTCTGGAGACTCCCCTGATAGGCCAGCGTGGCCTCTTTTATCTTCTGCCAACCCTGGACGAGATTCTCCCCTTCTTTCTGAAGGGCACGTTGCTTCAGCTTCAATTCCTTGATGTCTGTTGAGAGCGAACTTCGCTCTTTTTGGGCGGCCTTCACGTCCTGCTCGATGCCCGTCAGGCGGCCGGAGGCCCCGGTCACCTTCTGGTCGAGATCCCCATAGACGCGCACGAATTCCCGATGCAGGAACAGGACTCCCGCGCCGCACAGCCCCGTTGCAGCCAGGATCAGGATGACGAAAAACCACAGCCACCCGATCGAGCGCACGCGCCGTTTGTCTTCTCTTGCGAGCGGCCGAGATGCCTGAGGTTGCGGGGTCTGAAGAGGTTCTATCATAAAAAACCCGAAGACGTTGCGCCTGGGAGGACTCAAACCCCCCAACGCCCGGATGCGTCCCGGACCCATCTTCCTGACGCCATCCCGGGACAATGCTTATTTGCGCCCAGCAGGAATCGAACCTGCAACATTCAGTTCCGAAGACTGACGCTCTATCCGATTGAGCTATGGGCGCGTCACGAGACTCAATGAACCCCGTTGTTTGTCTTCCTTTTTTTCAAGATAGCACAAAGGAGAGGGAAAATCTATGCCTTTCGGGGAAGGCCGGAGGAGGACTAAACGATCTCGCAGGAGGAACCCAGGATACGACAGGCCTCGCGCAGGGCGGCGCAGGTCGCCGGCCTCACCCAGCGATGGGACGGGGGACGCACGGGAGAGTTCAATTGGATCTTTTCGGGACGGATCCGGTCGATGACCCTCTTCATCTTTTTCAGGTAGGCCGCATCGTCATTGATCCCCCGCACCACCATCACCTCGACCCAGATCGCACCCGTAAACTCTTCCCGAAAGCGCACCAGGGCCTCGATGATCTCTTCGATGCGCAGCCCCGGCAGGGGCTGGTTGATCTTCTCAAAGACCTCCTGCGTCACGGCATCCAGAGAAGGCACCACGATATCGGCGTCTTTCAGGTCGCGGCGGAGGCGGGCGTCCGTCAAGAGCGCGCTGTTCGTCAAGACGACCACCGGGCAGCCGGTTATCTTCTTCGCCTCGCGGACCAAGCGGCCCAGCCCTGTGTGTAACGTCGGTTCCCCCGACCCCGAAAAGGTGACGCAGTCGATGCGCATGTCCTGCGGCTTGTGGCGCCAAAAATCCCTGAGCTCCGCCAAAAGGACGCGCTCCCCGACGTAGCGCCGCCGCTTGTCGGTCTTCGTCAGCGTCTTGTTTAACTGGCAGTACACGCAGTCAAAGGGGCACACCTTATACGGCACCATGCTGATGCCCAGAGAGGAACCCAGTCGCCGCGACCGTACCGGCCCGTAGATATATTTCATAGGCAAAGAAGGGATAGCCTGTCTTGAGACAAGCTATCCCTCTGTCCTCCTCCCGCAAAAAAATCCGGCCTTACCTCACCACCACGACGGAGTTCTCCGAACCGTAGGAATTGACGGAGCGGCGGGAGCACGACGGGTCCGTGATCCAGTTGCCGTCGATGACGAATTTGTACTCGTAGGTGCCGCTCGGCATGGTGGCGGTTGCCTTCCACGTACCCTTACGGTCCTTTTTGGCCGTTAGGCCGGCCGGGTTCCAGCGGTTGAAGTCGCCGGCGACCCCCACCCAATTCGCGTTGGGCGCGGAAATACTGAATTCGATCCTCTTTGACCCCGTAGTCCTTTTTGCCATGGTCCCCCTCCTTTGTAGAACAAATATTGTAAAGGCCCGCACCGCGTTTGTCAAGTAATCCTAAAGCGCGACGATGGCGATGCCGTTTTTGTCTGCCCGAGCGATACACTCCGACCGGTCGATCATCAGCGTCTTGCCTGCCTCGATGGCCAGGCAGCGGCCGCGCACCCGCGCCAGGTGTCTTATCGTGCGCGGCCCCACGACCGGGATGTCAAAGCGCATGTCCTGATTGGGCTTGCTCACCTTGACGACGACGATGCCGCCGTCGGAGACGCGGCCGGCGCGCCGGATGGCGGCGTCCGTCCCTTCGATCGCCTCGACCGCGACGATGGCGCCGTCATTGACGACCAGTGTCTGGCCGATGTCGAGGCCCGCCACGCGCTTGGCCATGTCGAACCCCAGCCGGATATCCTGCCACATCCGCTCATCCGGTTGCGTGCGCGTCAGGACGCCCTCTTCGGGAAGGAAACTGTCTAAAAAGAGCGTGGAATCGATCAACTCGATGCCGTGGGCCGCCAGCATATCCGCGACGGCGGAAAAGATGGTATCCGGCCGCTTGTCCCGGACCGCGGTCAAGAGCTTCTTCAGGGTATCGTCCCCGACATCTTTGTAAAAGAGATTGCGGGGGCTGACCTGGCCGGCCATGATCACCTTGACGATCCCCTCGGACCGGAAGATGTCGAACATCCGGCCGTAATCCTTAAGGCTCAGCCAGTAGACCTTCTTGACCAGGGGCACGATCCAGGGCGACGTGTCTTTTTTGATGGCGACGGCCACCACGTCGAGGCCCCGGTCCACGGCCGCCCGGGCAAACATCAAGGGGAACTTCCCGTTGCCGGCGATCAACCCGATCTTTTTAATACCGTCAAGCTTATTCAATGGCAGATCCCGCGCTTTGAAGAAGAGATGAAGGCCACCGCCTCCTCCACCTCCGGACAGGACGGGACACTCTTTCGGATCTCCTCTAAGGCATGCTGTTTGCTTAAACCCGATTGAAAATAGATCTTGTAGGCAGCCTTGAGGCGCCGGATCGCCTCGGCGCTCACGCCCGCGCGCTTGAGGCCTATGAGGTTCAGGCTGTAAAAACGCGCCGGATGCCCGTCGCACGTCGCGTAGGGAGGCAGGTCGGTCACCACCTTGGAACACCCGCCGACGATGGACATCTTGCCCATCCGGACGAATTGGTGGATCGCAGTCAGGCCCCCGATCACCGCCCTGTCGCCGAGCATCACGTGCCCCCCCAGCGTCGCGCCGTTGGCCAGGATGCAGAAATTGCCGATCTGGCAGTCGTGGGCGATGTGGCTGTAGGCCATGATCAGGTTGTTGTCGCCGACCCGCGTGGGATGTTCGAGCGACGTGCTCAGGTTGATGGTCACGTACTCCCGGATGGTGTTGTTGTCCCCCACGATCAGGGAGCTGGGAGACCCGTCGAATTTGAGGTCCTGCGGGATGCTACCGATGACCGCGCCGGTAAAGATCCTGCAGCGGGCGCCGATCGTCGTGTCGTTTTCAATGACGCAGAAACTGCCGACCTTCGTCCCCGGGCCGATCTTCACCTTGTCACCGATCACCGCGTAGGGACCGATGGCCACGTCTTCGTCCAGCCGCGCGCCGGCCGCCACCACGGCCGTCGGATGAATTTGCGTCGTGTCCATATCTTAACTCTCCACTAAAGCGAACATCAACTGGGCCTCGGCCACCACCTCGCCGTCCACGCGGGCCTGGGTCTTCACCTGGCCGGTCTTCGAACGCAGCTTGCCCACCTCTACCTCGAGCACCAACTGATCCCCCGGCACCACGGGCTTGCGGAACTTTATGTTGTCGGCGGCCATGAAGAAGGCCATCTTGCCGCGGTTCTCGCGCGGGCTCAACATCAGGACCCCGCCGAGCTGGGCCATCGCCTCGATGATGAGCACCCCCGGCATCACGGGCCGGCCCGGGAAGTGCCCCTGGAAAAAATGCTCGTCGATGCTCACGTTCTTGATGCCGACGCAGCGCTTGCCCTCCTCCAGGGCCACGACCCGGTCCACCAGGAGAAAGGGATACCGGTGCGGCAGGATCTTCATGATGGCCGTCGCGTCGATGGCCGATGACGCGTCCATGCCGGCGACGGAACGGATACCGACCATCGCCTGCTGGGCCATCTGGTCGCGCATCTTCTCGAGGATGCGCGTGTTGAGCGTGTGGCCGCTCTTGACGGCGATGACGTGCCCCTTGATGGCCATCCCGAGAAGATGAAGGTCGCCGATCAGATCGAGGATCTTGTGACGGATGAATTCCTTTTCATAACGCAGGCAGTTCTTTTCGATCCCCTCGGTACCGACCACGAGCGTGTTCTCGTAGCTGGCCCCCTTGCCCAGGCCGCTCTTGATCAGCGCGTCCGCCTCTTCGGCAAGGCAAAAGGTGCGCGCGCCGACGAGTTCTCTCTCGAAGACCTCGGGCGTGAGCGCCACCTCGAGAAACTGGTCGCCCAGCGACGGCTGCGCATAACTCAACGTGTAGGAGATCTTGAATTCGGAGCTCGGCAACACCACCATCACCGAATCCTCGTCGCGGGCCCAGATCGCCGACTTCACCCTGAAGACCCGGCGCGGCACGCCCTGTTCGACGATGCCGGCCTTTTTGATGAGATCGACAAAGCTGCGCGCGCTGCCGTCCAGGCCCGGGACCTCGTTGCTGTCCAACTCTATCAGGATATTGTCGATCCCCAAGCCCCCGAAGGCCGCCATCAAGTGCTCGATGGTTTGCACCTCGACGTTCCCCGAAGACAGGGTGGTACGGCGGGGATTCTTGCCGGCTGAAAGCAGGGAGTGGATATCGGCCTTGATCATGGGCGCACCGGACAGGTCCGTACGCTGAAAGACGGCTCCCATGTCCGGACCGAGAGGCTTGAAGGTCATCCGCACGGGATGACCGGTATGCAGGCCCACGCCCTTTACCGATATGCTCTCTCGGATCGTCTTTTGCATGATGTCTATTTCCCCAGGCGCTCTTCGAGCGCCTTGATCTTCTTCTTCAGATCGGCGATCTCTTTCACGAGTTGCGGCAGGCGCTGCATCGCCGCGTAGACCTTCATCGCCTCGTGGTGGGGCCGGGCCGGATACCCCGAGACCATCGTGCGTTCCGGAACGGAACCGATGACGCCGGCCTGGGCCGCACAGATCGCGCCGTCGCCGATCTCGATGTGGCCAACGAGCCCGGCCTGGCCGGCGATGGTGACGTTCTTACCGATACGGGTGCTGCCGGAGATGCCGGCCTGGGCCACGATGATGCTGTTTTCGCCGATGACGACGTTGTGCGCGATCTGGACGAGGTTGTCGATCTTCGTCCCCCGGCCGATCAGCGTCCTGTCAAACCGGGCGCGGTCGATCGTGACGTTGGCCCCGATCTCGACGTCATCCTCGATGACGACCGTGCCGACCTGCGGGATCAGCTTGTGGCCGCCGTCCACCTGGATGTACCCGAAGCCTTCGGAGCCGATGACCGTGCCGCTCTGGATGAAGACGCGGTCGCCGATCGTGACGCGCTCGCGCACGGCGACGTTGGGATAGATAAGGCAGTCCTTACCGATGCGCGCATCGTGGCCGATATGACAGCCGCCGTAGATGACCGTCCGCTCGCCGACGGTCGCGCCGTCTTCGATAACGGCGCAGGCGCCCACCGCGACCCCCCTGGCGAGCTTTGCGGTCCCGGCGATGACGGCGCTCTTGTGGATTCCTTTGGGATGACGGATCTCGGCCGGCGAGAAGAAGCCGACGACCTGGGCGAACGCCATCGACGGGTCCTTGACGCGAACGACCGGACGCGCCGCCTCGACCACGCCGCGGGGCACGAGGACCGCGCTCGCCTTCGTCTCCTTCAGGAGAGAGGCGTAGCGCCGGTTGGAGAGAAACGTGACGTCTCCCGCCTTGGCCTCGCGTATCCCCCTGGCCCCCTTAATCACGATATCGGGATCACCGCAGAGCTCGCCCTTGACGAGGACGGCGATCTCCCGAAGGGTCTTTTTCATTCTCGACTACTTCTTCTTGGCCGTCTTGTTCAGCTGATCGACGATATCCTGGGTGACATCCGCGCTCGCGGCGCCGTACAATAGCACGCGGTCGTTAAAAATGAAGTCGTAGCCGTTCTTCTGGGCGTACGTCTGGACCACCTTCTCGATATCCTGCAGGATCTCCTTGAGTTTCTCGTCGCGCTGGCGGCGCAGGTCCAGGGCGATCTCCTGACTCATCTGGCGCAGCTTATTGCTCCTCTCCTCGAGCTCTTTCTGCTTGGCCGCCTTTTCCTTTTCGCTCAAAAGAGACATCTTATCTTCCAGCCCCTTGATCTCGTTGGCGACCTGCTCCAGATCCTTCTCCTTCTCCTGCTGGGCCGCCGACAGCGCCTCGTCGTAGTCACGCGTCTTGCCGTACTGGTCGAACGCCTGTGAAAGATCCACGTAGGCCATCTTGCCGGCAGCGAACGCCGGGACCGCCAGGACGCTCCCCAAGAATACCGTCGCCACCATCATCCCGATCCTCATCCTATCCTCCCGATTTATGATTTGCCATCACTCCCATGCCGCCGGAGGCCCCGCGTCGCCAGCTCTTGCCTTCCTGCGGAACGCCCCGTGTCACCCGTTCTTGCCTTCCAGTGATACGGGGCGATGCGGGGCCGAAGGTCCCGTGACGCCCCTTTATGGCGGCACGGGACACATGACCCCGGCTCACCCTCACGATCCTGCTGTGAGGCGGGGCCCAGCCATCATTGTCTTGCCTCCCCGCGAGGCGGGGGCCCACAATCCGTTTTCCCTAAAAACCGTGGCTCATACTGAAGTGGAACCTTCCCTCCCTGGTTTGCTTGCCCGGTTGCCTGTCGAGCGGGAAGCCGTAATCCAGCTTCAGCGGCCCGATGGGCGTCTTGATGCGCACCCCGACGCCCACGCCGGTCTTGAACCCGCCGCTGCCAAAATCCGAAGACTCGGCCCAGACGTTGCCCGTATCGACAAAGACCGCCCCTTTAAGGAAATCCAGAAGCGGCACCGTGTATTCGACGTTCGCGACAAAGAGCGTCTCCCCGCCCAGCGGATCGTCCGTCACCGGATCGATGGGGCCGACGCTGCGCTCCTCGTATCCGCGGATGGTGTTGGCACCCCCGGCGTAAAAACGCTCGTAGATAGGCACCTTCTCTTCACCGTTAAAAGGCATCACCACGCCGGCGCGGGCCTGGAGCTGGAGCACGCACTTGCCGAACACGGGGAAGTACTGCGTGGCGAGAGCGAAGTACTTGGTGAAGTCCTTCGTCCCGCCGAGAAAACCGCCGGCGACCTCGGTCGAACCGCTCAAGACATAGCCGCGCGTCGGATTGAAGACGTTATCGGTCGTGTCACGCGTCAGGACGAACTCGACGCTGCTGAGCCAGTTCTCGCCCTCCTCCGCCTTCAGGTCCGCGGAGGCCGAAGGAACGACGTCGGAGATCTGCACCCGCTCCAGCCGGTAGGTCACGCCGCCCCGCAGATACTCCGTGAATTCCTTGCTCAAGCGCAGATCGCCGCCCGCCCGCTCTTCGAGGTACCCGTAACCGACGTCCTCTGCCCGGTCGTGCGTGCGCTTGTAGATATCAAAACCGAACGAAACGGGACGGTCGAACCACCACGGCTCCGTAAAACTCAACTCGTACGTCTGGCGGACCGACCCCCACTCGCCCCGCAGCTTCAGGTCCTGGCCGGCGCCGGTGAAGGTCTTCCAGTTCTTCCAGTCAAAGTTCTTCTGCTGCAACTCGATGAAGCCGACGAACTGGTCGATGCTGCTGTACCCGCCGCCGAAGCTGAAGGACCCGGTCTTCGCCTCCTTGACATCGACAACCAGGTTCTCCTGGTTGGGCGCCGACCCCTTTTCGGTGTCGTAGCCGACCTCCTCGAAAAAGCCAAGATTGTAGAGGCGTTCCTTGCTGCGCTTGAGCTTGTCCCCGTCGAAGCGCTCCCCGGGAAGGATGCGCAGCTCGCGACGGATGATCTTGTCGCGCGTCTTCAGGTTGCCGCGGATATCGATGCGCTCGACGTACGCGATCTGGTTCTCGACGATGGCATAAGAGATATCGACCTTCCCCGTCGCCGCGTCCAGGGCCGTCGACTCACGGACCTGGACAAAGATATACCCCTCGCCGAAATAAAAGCTCTTGATATTGGCCAGATCCTCGCGCAGGGCCTCATACGTGAACGTCCCGCCCTCGAGGCAGGCCGCCAGATGCGCACGTACCTCTTCGACGCTGAAGGCCTCCGGTCCCGTGATCACGATGCGCCCGACCGTATAGCGCTTGCCCTCCTCGATGCGTATCCGAAGATAAATCCACCCGTCCGGATTGACGTCCAGCCGGAAATCCACCCGGGCATCCAGAAATCCCTCCTTCTGGTAAAAGGTCTTGATGCGCTCCAGATCCTCGTTGAGCTGCTCTTCTTTGAAGACGCCCGGCCGCAGGAGCCACCACGCCTTGGCGCGTGTCTTAATGAGGCTCATAATGCGGCCGTTCGAAAAGTGGAGGTTGCCGTCGACGTAAATCCGGCGGATGGTCTGGCGGACCCCTTCGGTCACCTGGATGGTGACGACGGCCCTGTTCGTCGCAGGATCAAGGTCAATGACATGAGCGACCTCGGTATCGACCAGCCCCTTGGCCTCGTACTCCTTCTTGATGGCCGCGAGGTCCTCCTTCAGATAAGCGAGGTTGAGATACTGCCCTTCTTTGGAGCGCAGCTTGCGTTTCAAGAGATGGCGGCTGAGGCGCCTGACCCCTTTGAGCGCGATCTCCTTGATGGTCGGGCGCTCCTCCACCTTGAAGACGACCCGCAGGCCGTCCGCCTCTTGCTTGAGGTCGATGCTGATGTCGGAGAAGTAGCCCGTCTCATAGAGACGCTTGATGTCGTCCCGGCCGGCCTGGGGGTAGTAGGGCTGGCCCGCCCGCGTCTTGATGCGCGAGAGGATCGTCTCGGTGCTGATAGACTTATTTCCCTCTACCTCAACGGCTTTGACGAAGGCTGAGGCAGGCTCCCCGGCATCCTCCTGAGCCCAGGCCCGGGGAGTTACGACAAGGAACGACGCGGCGAGAAACAGAGGCAAGTATAACTTTAGTCTTCTCATAGAGGAATAAAAAGAATCACTTAATTATAAAGCAGCCTCCCCGGAAAGTCAACGTTCCGGGGCGGCCGCATAAGGCACGATCGTCTCAACCCTCAAAGGCCTGCCCCGGCAGAGCGAGATTCTCGAAACGCGTGTACTCCCTGATGAAGGCAAGCTTAACCGAACCGACGGCGCCGTTGCGCTGCTTGGCGAGGATGACCTCGGCCAGCCCGCGGTTGTTTTCCGTCGGGTTATAATACTCCTCCCGTATCAGGAGGACAACGACATCCGCATCCTGCTCGATGGCTCCGGACTCGCGCAGGTCCGACAGCTGGGGCCGGTGGTCCATGCGACTCTCCACGGCGCGCGAGAGCTGACTGATCGCGATGATCGGGACGCTGAGCTCGCGGGCCAGGGCCTTCAGGGAGCGCGAGATCTCGGAGATCTCCTGCTGGCGGTTCTCGGCGCCGTAGGAACCGCGCATCAACTGCAAGTAATCCAAGGCGATCAGTTTGATGTCGTGCTGAGCCCTGAGCCGGCGCGCCTTGGCGCGCAGCTCGAGGATCGAGATACCCGGCGTGTCATCGATGAAAAACTTCGCCTCGGAGAGACGGCTGGCCGCGTCGGCGAGCGCCCGCCAGTCTTCCGTCGACAGGAAGCCCGTGCGCACCTTGCTGGCATCGACGCGCGCCTGGGCGCACAGGAGACGCTGGACCAGTTGCTCCTTGGCCATCTCGAGGCTGAAGAAGGCAACGGGGACCTTTTCCACGACGCTCGCGTATTCCAGCAGGTTGATCGCGAACGAACTCTTGCCCATCGAGGGACGGCCCGCGATAATGATCAGGTCCGACGGCTGCAACCCGGCCGTCAGGATGTCAAAATCGGTGAAGCCCGTCGCGACGCCCGTGACGTGCTTCTTATTCTGGTGCAGGCGGTCGATGACCTCCATGCTGTCTTTGACGAGTTCTTTTAAGGGCAGGAATCCCGTCTCACCGAGGCGCCGCTCCGCGATCTCGAAGATCGCCCGTTCGGCCCGGTCGAGGACGTCGATCACATCGTCCTCCGTCTCATACGCCTCGGTCACGATCTGCGTGGCGTGGGAAATCAGGAGGCGCAAGATATTCTTCTCCTTGACGATGCGGGCATAGTGCGCGACGTTGGCCGCCGTCGGGACGACGTTGGTCAACCCCGCGAGGTAACTCGCGCCGCCGACGGCATCCAGGACATTATCGTTCTTGAGTTTTTCGACGAGGGTGATGAGATCGACGGCCTTGCGTGCGTCGTAGAGCTCGACGATAGAGGAAAAGATGGTCTTGTGCGCCTCTTTGTAGAAGTCGGCCGCGCTCAGGTGCTCGATGGCGAGGGCGATGGCGTCCTCTTCAATGAGCATGCAGCCCAGGACCGCCATCTCGGCCTCGAGGTTCTGCGGGGGGATCCGCTCGAGGATCGAGGGGGACACGGGAGAACCGTTAGAACGCCTTGATGACTTCTTCACGATGAGGACTCCGAAACCCCTTTTGGCAACCCCGTTTCGCAACGGGGTTTCCAAAAGGGATTTCCATTCACTTCTTTACGACCCAGAGCTTGACGGTCGCGGTGACGTCGGCCCCGAGCCTGATAGGGATGTCGAAGATCCCCAGGTCCTTGATCGGATTCTCGAGGACGATCTTCTTCTTGTCCACCTCGATGCCTTCGGCGGCCAGCGCCTGGGCGATATCGTGTTCGATGAGGCTGCCGTAGAGCTTGTCTTCTTCGTTCACCTCGACGGCCAGCGTCAGGGAGACACCCTTGAGTTTCTCGACGAGTTCCTGGGCGCGCTTGGACTCCTGGGTCTTGCGGGCCTCCCGCAACCTGTTGTCCCGCTCCACCTGTTTCAGGGCGTTGTCGCTGGCGACCAGCGCCAGGTGGCGCGGCAGGAGAAAGTTACGGGCATAGCCGTCTTTGACCTGCTTCACCTCTCCGGCGTGCCCCAGGCCCGAGACGTCTTCTTTCAAAATAACCTTCGTCGTCATGATTGTCTCCTCTGTTTGAGGTGAGGTCTCGCTCAGGCATTACTTTTTCATGTACGGCAAGAGCGCCATATACCGCGCGCGCTTGACCGCCCGCTGGACCATGCGCTGATGCCTGGCGCAGGTCCCCGTGAGACGGCGCGAAAGGATCTTGCCGCGTTCGCTCACCAATCGTTCCAGACGACGTAAATCTTTATAATCGAGCGCCTCGCTCTTGTCCTCACAGAAACGGCAGACCTTGCGCCGGAACCGCATCCCCATCTCGGAACGCTCCCTGCGCCGAAAACCTCCCCGGCCGGCGCGTCCTTTAGACGGACCCTTCGAAGAGCGACCTCCGCTTTTACCGTATTGTTGTCCTCGTGGCTGTGCCATCTGCCGTCCTTTCCCGTTTACCCGTTACCGTTATCCCGCAAATCGAAAACTTCCTTGCGCTCGACCAGGTTAACTCATATCCTCCGCCCCATCCTGACCCCAGGAGACCTCATCGACGCCCGCGGTCATCGAGACGTCAGCCGCCCCTTCGCGCGCCTCGCCCTTGCTTTCCTCCTCAGCGGCAGGCGCGGCGGAACCCTGACGCTCCTGCTGGGGTCTGCCCAGGAACTGGACACGTTCGGCCCGCACCTCGACCACCGTGCGCTTCTTACCGTCCTGCCCGTCCCATGAGCGCGACTGCAGGCGCCCCTCGACAAAAAGCGGGCTGCCCTTATGCAGGTATTGGTTACAGACCTCCGCCTGCTTATCCCAGGCGACGACCGTCATGAAACACGTCTCCTGCTTGTTCTCGCCGCTCTTGTCCCGGAAGGGCCGGTTGATGGCCATGCGAAGATTGACCACCGCCGTGCCGCTCGGCGTGTAGCGCAACTCGGGATCGCGCGTCAGATTGCCGATCAATAAGACTTTGTTCAGATTCGCCATGACATCCTCTCTTGTATTACGCCGCAGGGAGCGCGGCGGCCTCTGTCTTCAAAATCATCGAACGCAGAATGTTCTCGTTCAAAGCGTAGCCCTTCTTCAATTCGTCGATAGCCGCCGGGGCGCTCTCAAAACGGACCAGGTAATACAGCCCTTCCTTGAAGCGCGTGCCGCCGCCGCTCGGAAAAAGGTCGTACGCCAGCTTGCGCCGCTGGGCCCAGACCTCATCGCTGACGACCTTGCCCTGATGCTTGACGATCTGATCCTTGATCGTCTTTATCACGGCCTGACGCTCCTCATCGTTCAGGGTCGGCTTGATGATAAACATCGCCTCGTACTGCTTCATTTCCATGTATCGCCCTCCCATTTACCTCTCTCGTGTTTCAGGCCTGCTACGTGTTTGAGGCCTCGCATCAAACAAACCTTCTGTTATACCTATTCAGGCACGGCACCGTGCCCTGAGCCAACCATAGCGTCAGGGCCTGGCACGCCTCCTCCAGGGTCTGGCGCGCCGCCGGCTCTTCGCGGCGGCAAAAGCGCTCCAGCACAAAATCCGAAAGATCCTGTCCGTCGGGCCGAGGCCCGACGCCGATGCGCAGCCTCACGAAACCGGGACTCCCCAGATGCGCGATGCAGGACGCGAGGCCCTTGTGGCCGCCGTCGCTGCCACCCTCCTTGAACCGGACCGTCCCCAGGGGCAACGCCACGTCGTCATGGACAACGAGCAACCGCCCCGCCGGAACGGCCTTCTTGCGTACGACCGCCCGCACCGCCACGCCCGACAGGTTCATGAACGTCTGCGGCAGCACAAGCAGGAAAGGCCGGCCGTCGCAATCCCCCTGCGCGATAAAACTGTTAAAAGAACGGTTCGCCTTAAAGGCGTGGCGCCGACCCTGTGCCCACTGCCGCACGACACGGGCGCCCACGTTGTGGCGCGTGCGTTCGTACTCCGGGCCGGGATTCCCCAGCCCAACGACCACGCACAACGACGATAAAGAACGGCGCAGGGTAAACACCTTACTTTTCTTTTTTCTCTTTTTCCGCTTCGCCCTGGGCCCCGGCCTCTTCTTCCTCGGCCTTCTTTTCCTTCTTGATGACCTCGGGCTCGGTCGGCTCGGCTTCGCCTTCCACGGCCGCCGCCTCGGGCACCGGTTCTTCCTTGTGCGGCGGCACGACGGAAAGGACGATGGCTTCCGGATCGGTGTTGATGGCGACGCCCTCCGGAACCCTCAGGTCTTTCACGTGGACGTCGTCGCCGATCTTCATGGCGGTGATATCCACCTCGAACTTCTCTGGGATCTGGGTCGGCAGACACTCCACCTCCACTTCCCACAGGACCTGCTCGAGCACGCCGCCGTCCTGCTTGACCCCCATCGACTCGCCCTTCGTCTCGACCGGCACTTTGACCTCGATACGCTTGGTCAGCGAAATCTCGTTAAAATCGACGTGGAGGATCTCATCGTTGACGGGGTGCTTCTGAATCTCCTTAATCAGGACCGACTTCTCCTCGGTCTCTTTGGCGGCGGCGACCCTCAGGTTGATGACGATATTCTCCCCGCCGTGGTGGGCGTGCATGAATCTGATCAGACGTCTGCGCTCGATCTTGAGGGACAGGGTCTTCTTTTTCTCTCCGTAGACCACAGCCGGAACAAAACCGTTCCGGCGCAGCTTATTGCTATTGCCGACCTCCGCGTCTTCACGCAGGGCCGCATCCAGGTTCACGACTTCAGGCATTATTGACTCCTTTTACGCTCGATACCCAAGTTTGGGCGCGGACGTTTGTGCGTCCCCGGCCCCGCCCCACCTCTCGGCGGGGCGCGCTCAACGACTCACCTTGCCCGACCACACCCTGCCTTCCACGAAAGGGAAACATAGGAGCCTGGCTCCTTGTTCCACTTTTAGCGGCGCCAGTCCGCCGTACCGACCGGCGCCTTAATCAAACAGGCAACTGATCGACTCCTCCTGATGAATGCGCTTGACCGCCTCCGCCAGAAGGGGCGCGACCGAGAGCACCGTGATCTTCGAACTCTTCTTCTCCTCGGTGAGCGGGATCGTGTTGGTGATGATAAGTTCCTCCAGGATGGAGTCCTCGATATTCTTGACGGCATTTCCCGACAAGACGCCGTGCACGACCGCGGCGCAAATCTTCTTGACCCCGTTCTTCTTGAGCGCCTGCGCGGCCTCCAGGAGCGAACCGCCCGTCGCAATCAGGTCATCGACGAGGATCGCGTCCCGGCCCTCGACCTCACCCAGGATGTTCATCGCCTCGGCCCTGTCCGGCGTGACCCGGCGCTTGTCCACGATGGCGAGGGCCGCCCCCAGCCGCTTGGCGTAGGCCCGCGCGGTCTTGATGCCGCCGACATCGGGCGAGACAATGACCGGGTCCTTGAGTTTCAATTTTTGGATATAATCAACAAAAACGTTGACGGCGAAGAGATGGTCCATCGGGATGTCGAAGAAGCCCTGGATCTGGCCGGCGTGCAGGTCCATCGTCAGGATGCGGTCCGCCCCGGCGACGGTCAGGAGGTTGGCGACGAGCTTCGCCGAGATCGGCACGCGCGGCTGGTCCTTCCTGTCCTGGCGGGCGTAGCCGTAATACGGGATGACGGCGGTGATGCGGCCGGCCGAGGCGCGCTTGAACGCGTCGAGCATGACCAGGAGTTCCATCATGTTCTCGTTGACCGGCGGGCACGTGGGCTGGATGAGAAAGACGTCCTTGCCGCGCACGTTATCGTCGATCTTGATGCGGACCTCCCCCTCGCTGAAACGACCGACCATCAGGCCGCCCAACTTCTTGCCCAACTCCCTGCAGATCTCTTTCGCGAGTTCCGGATTGGCGTTGCCCGTGAAAATCTCCAGTTTTTGCATACGGCCATCCTTATTTATTTTTGGTTTTTTTGAGCGGCTGCGCCGGCACCCCGGCGACGACCGACTTATCGGCTACGTTGTGGTGACGGGTCACGACCGATCCCGCGCCGACGACGGCGTCCTTGCCCACGACGACCGGCGCGATGAGCACCGCGTCACAACCGATAAAGGCCCTGTCCCCGATCGCGGTGCGGCTCTTCTTCTTGCCGTCGAAGTTGGCGACCACCGTCCCGGCGCCGATGTTGACGTTTTTGCCGACGGTCGTGTCCCCCAGATAGCTGACGTGGCCCATCCTGGTCCCCCTGCCCAACGTCGAATTCTTGATCTCGGTGTAGTTACCGACACGCACGCCGTCCTCCAGCACCGCGCCTTCGCGCAGATGACAGAACGGCCCGACCGAGCAGCGGCGGCCGATGGTCACGTTCTTCTCGATATAGGTGAACGGGTACACGACCGTCTCCTCGCCGATCACCGCGGTGGCGTCGATGAAGATCGTCGCCGCATCCATGAGGACGACGCCTGCCTCCATGTGCCTTTCCAGCACGCGGCGGCGCAGGACGTGGGTCGCCGTCAAAAGCTCCATCTGTGCATTGACACCGAGGACCTCTTCGCTCTCCTCGGCCACGCACGCATCGATCTTAAGGCCCTTCTGAAAAAACCAACTCAAGACGTCCGTCAGGTAAAATTCGCCGCTCTTCTTGGCGGGGCGGACATGCCCCAGGCCCTCCAGGAGATCGTCTTTGGAAAAGACGTACATCCCGGTGTTGACCTCGCGAATCGCCCGCTGGACCTGCGTCGCCTCCTTCTCCTCGATGATGCCGATCACCTGGCCCGACGGATTGCGCAGGATGCGGCCGTAGCCGCGGGGATTGGCCAGGTGCGTCGTCAAGACCGTGCACACGGCGTTCGCCTCGCGGTGGTGCGCATAGAGAGTCTCCAGCGTCTGTCGGCGGATGAGCGGCGTGTCGCCGTACAGGATGACGACGTCTTTGACAGACGAGGGAATCTCCTTGACGGCGCTCTTGACGGCATCGGCCGTGCCGCACGGTTTGTCCTGGACGGCCACGGCGACACCCTTGTCGAGGACGTCGCGCACCTGCTTGTGCGCCCGCCCTATGACGACGATGATCTTCTTGGGCGCCAGGGCCCTCGCCGCGGCAACAACGTAGTTGACCATCGGCCTGTCGCAGACCGGATGCAACACCTTCGGCAATCTGGACTTCATCCGTTTGCCTTCACCGGCGGCCAATATGATGGCGCAAAATGACGTCATGGCTTTCCTCTATTCTCCGGCGCGCCCCCGGAGCCGCGTGATCGGCCTCTCGACCCTTCGCGCCTCGCGCAACTTGCGCCAAATCTCTCTTTGGCGCTTGGGCAAAAATCGACGCGTAAACTCATGCATCTCCTGAAGCCATTGTAACTTCTTCATGGGGGGAATCTTCATAGACCGCAACAGGCGATCCTTATCGCTCTGCCAACCTGCCGTCATCCGCGCCCCCCAAGCCTTTGAACCATCTTCAATTGTTTTATGTCCAGATTGTCAACGGTACGGCCGGTAATTTTTTTCATTTTGATCAGGTCGCCGATGGATATGACCGGCAACGTCAAACCAGGGCCCCGGATATGCCTGATATTTTTCCTGGCCTTTGCATAAGGGACGGGCGTTTCGATGATGATGTCGACCTCTTTCAATTCCTCTTCCTTATAAAAATTGAACGCTTTCATGTGTTTGTTTCTAACCCAATCTTCCCGAATTTTTTTATCCGCGATGCCCATGGGGTCCTCCGGCTGCTTTACCCGATACCCCTTTTTTTTCAATATGCTCACCACCTTCGCGAGGTTGACATCGGTCATCTCAACAAGAATATCCAAATCGGCGGTGTTCCTGAACAAACCAAGCAGGTTGACGGCGATGCCGCCTACGATGATGTATTTGACCCTCTGGCGCTGGAATTCCCTCAGTATATCTTCGTAAACGACCACGGCTGCAACCCTATCACGCAGAAAACGTTATCGAAAAAATGGACTGCCCAGCCTGTCCATAAGGCCCCAACTTACGCAACGAACGGGCGTAAGTTGTCCGGCCGAATTGATCCCGCACCGCCTGTTAAACCTCCAGCGGGGCGGGAGACTCGGTGCTCGATAATGGTGCTTGACGTTTTGAATTGGCTGCCCAGCCTGGACTCGAACCAGGATACTCAGATCCAAAGTCTGATGTGCTGCCAGTTGCACCACCGGGCAATATCCGCTACTCCTCGATCCCCCGCAAGGACGACGACCCTCTGATCTTCTCGGCCTCAAAGCCCTCCAGGACCTTCTTCTGGAGGTAATCCCTGAAATGCTGGGTTATCGGATGCGCGATGTCGCGGTGCTCGGCTTGGGCGCCGTCCGTTTCGTGCTCACCGCCCACCGGCCTGGCCACGGCCGGCAGCTGCGTCGCGCACTGATTGCAGTATTTGCTGCGCGCCTCGTTGCGGTATCCGCACTTCGGGCACGGGACCTTGAGCTTGCGCGAAGGCATGGCGATGAACAGCCCGTTGATGCCTTCGATGACCTTGATATTCCTCACGACGAACGCGTTATCGAACGTGACCGTCGCGTATGCCTTCAGTTTCTTGTCGGGGCTTTCCTTCAAGAAGACCCTGACCTCGGTGATATCCATCGCCTTCCCCCTTCTCCTGCGGCACCGGCGCGCTACCAGGTGCTCGCGAGGAACACATGGCATCTATCACGAAACCGGCGGCGGACGGCATAAAAAACCCTTTCAGCCCTGCGATGGTCTTTCATCAGGACGAAAAGGCTCGGGCCGCTACCGGACATATGCACGCGTCCATAGGTACACGCGTGTAGCGAGTTGTATACTTCAGAAACGAAAGTGTTCGATTTTAGAACGACTTGCGTTAATCTGTTGTATAGGGCCCTGTCAAGGGACGGGACGTCCTTCTCCCTTAGGTAAGGGAGCAACATATTAACACCGCCCCTTTTCTTTGTCAACCCGAAAGTTGCCCCGCCGGGCCGGTCCTGGCGGCCCCCCTTGCGCCGCCTCTTCAGGGCGGCGTAGACGTCCCTTGACAGGACCTGGACCTTCGGGACCACCAGGACGTGCCAGTACCTAAGGCGGCCGCAGCCCCTTACCGCGGTCACGTCCCCTCCCCGGCCGCGGCCCAGGGCCCATTTTTCTCCCGAGACAAAAAAAGCCACGTCGCTGCCGAGCCCGTTCGCGTGTCTGATGAGGGCGTCGCGGGAGAGCCCCAGGCCGAAGATCTCATTGCAGGCAAGGAGCGTTACCGCGGCGTTGCTCGAGCCGCCGCCCAAACCCGCCGCCACGGGGATCTTCTTGCGGACAGCGATGTGCAGGCCCTCCTTCACGCCGTAGGCGCGCCGCAGGAGGTCGGCGGCCTGATAGACGAGGTTGCGTCTATCGCCGGGAACGGCCGGGTCCGTGCAGGTCACGCGCAGGCCGCGCCCGCGGGTGCGCCGGACATAAAGGATATCGGCCAGGGAGATGCGTTCGAAGAGGGTCTCGATCTCGTGGTAGCCGTCGGGCCGGCGGCCCAAGACATCCAGATAGAGATTGAGTTTTGCCGGAGAAGGCAGGACGAGAGAATTCATGGAGCTCTTTAGGGGTGTGTCCCGCGACATCCCGCCGGGGCAGGATGGAGCCTCTTCAAGAGGCGGTCACGTCGATGTGACGAGGCGCTGGGCCGCCGCCACGATATCCGCGGCGGTGAGGTGATACTCCTTCAGGAGGTCCGGCTCGTCGCCCGACTGACCGAAGCCATCGCACACGCCGATACAGGCCATGCGCACCGGACAGTTCTGCGCCGTGAACTCAGCGACGGCCGAGGCGAGCCCCCCGGTCACGGAGTGCTCCTCGCAGACGACAAAGCCCTTCGTGGAGGCCGCCGCCTTGCGCAGCAGCTCCCCGTCGAGCGGCTTGACGCACGACATGTTGATCACCTGCGCCGATATGCCCTTTTGGGCCAGCTCCTGCTCGGCCCGGAGGGCCTCGCGGACCATGATCCCGCAGGCGATGATCGCGACGTCCCGGCCGTCCTTCAAGAGGCTCCCCTTGCCGAGGGCGAAGGGCCGGCGCTCTTCGATCGTCGGCACCTTGGCGCGGCCCAGCCGGATATAGAACGGCCCCGGCGTCTCAAAGGCCGTGAGGACGGCCTCGCGGGTCTCGGGCCCGTCGCAGGGCACGATGACCCTGAGGTTCGGGATCGCCCGCATGATCGCGACGTCCTCTAAGGCCTGGTGGCTCGCCCCGTCGGGACCGACCGTGATCCCGGCGTGGGTGGCGACGATCTTGACGTCCAGATTGCTGTAACAGATGGTATTACGGATCTGCTCCCAGGCGCGCCCCGTGGCGAACATGGCGAAGGTCGAGGCAAAGACGGTCTTGCCGCAGCTGGCCATGCCCGCGGCCGTCGCCATCATGTTCTGTTCGGCCACGCCGAAGTTGAAGAACCGGTGCGGGAACTCCTTGCCGAAGAGGGCCGTGCGCGTGGACCCCGAGAGGTCCGCGTCGCAGACGACGAGATCGGCGCCCCGCTTGCCGAGCTCGACGAGCGTCTTGCCGTACACGTCCCGTTGATACAGCATCTCGGCCATTACGGCGAAAGCTCCCTGACCGCGAGTTCGGTCTCGTCCTTCTTCGGCGCGCGGCCGTGGAAGTCCACGACGTTCTCCATGAAGGAGACGCCCTTGCCCTTGATCGTCTTGGCGATGATGATGCTCGGCATCTCCTTGACCTTCTTGGCGGCCTCGAACGACCTGATGAGGGCGGCCATGTTGTGGCCGTCGACCGCAAAGACGTGCCAGCCGAAGCCGCGCCACTTCTCCGCGAGGGGCTCGATGTTCATGATGTCGGCGACGCGGCCGTCGATCTGGAAGCCGTTGTAGTCGAGGATCGCGCACAGGCTGTCGCAGCGGTAGTGCGCCGCGGCCATGGCGGCCTCCCAGACATTGCCCTCCTGGATCTCGCCGTCGCCCAAAAGGCAGTAGGTGCGGTAATCCTTGCCGTCCACGCGGCCGGCCAGGCTCATGCCCAGGGCCACGGACAACCCCTGCCCCAGCGAACCGCTGCACACGTCGATACCGGGGGTGTGGCGGTCCGGATGCCCCTGGAGGATGCTGCCGAGCTTGCGCAGGCGCGAGAGCTCCTCTTTGGGGAAGTATCCCTGGAGGGCCAGCACGGCGTAGAGCGCCGGGCAACAGTGTCCCTTTGAAAGGTGGAACCGGTCGCGGTCCGGCCAGTCCGGGTCGCCGGGCCGGTGGCGCATGACCGAGAAATACAGCGCCGTCAGGATGTCGGTGCTCGACAAGGAGCCGCCCGGATGGCCGGAGCCGGCGCGCGCCAGCATCTCGACGATCATCAGGCGCACCTGGCGCGCCTTCTCTTCGAGTTCGCGGATCTTTTTGGAATCAATGACCATGGGGGGATCTTTCCGCTTCCTTCAGGATCTGCCGGACCTCCTCTTGGTCCGGATCGATGACCAGCGACCGGCGCCACGTCGCCCGCGCCTCCTGAGGCCGGCCGGCCTCCCAATAGGCCTCGGCCAGGTGGTTCAATATCTCGGGCTCGATCATCAGCTTCGCCGCCCGCTCGAGGAAACCGATCGCCTCCTCGATCTGGCCGAGCCGGAAGTGGACCCAGCCGAGGGTATCGAGGTACGCGCCGCTGAACGGGTTCTGCCGCACCGCCTCCTCGGCAAGCCTGAGGGCATCGACGAGATTCTCGCCCTTCTTGGCGTACGCGTAGGCGAGGGAATTCATGGCGTCGATGTGGCCGGGGACGTTCTCAAGGACCAGCCGGAAGCCCTCGATCGCTTCGTCCTCCCGGCCGGCACCGCTGTCCAGGATCGCCCTGAAGAAAACGATCTCCGGGTCCAGCGGATCGAGCAGGAGCCCCGCGTCGATGTGGACGCGGGCCTCGGCCTCGCGGCCCATCAAAAAATGAAGCTGAGACAGGATACGTCTCAGCTTAAGATGCAGCGCCTTGTTCTCGAGGTTCCCGGCCAAGAGGTGCTCATAATGTCGGACGGCGCTGTCATATTCCTGGCGTTGCACGTAAAGCAGGGCCAGCACGAAACGGGCGTTCTCGTTGTCCGGGTCCAGTTGCACGGCCCTGCCAAAGGCCCGGACGGCCTCACGGATCTTCCTTAATCGCAGATAATCGAGTCCGGCGCGGATATGAGGCGCAGCGCTCGCGGTGTCCTGCCGCTGGGCCTTCTTATAATGGGTGAGCGCCTGGGCGTTCTCGCCCAGGGCGTCCTTCATGAGCCCGTGAAGATATTCGCTGTAGGCGGCACCGACGCGGCGGCTCGAGCCCAGCGACATCCGCAAAGAGGGTGACGCGCACGAAGACACGAACAGACACGCCAACAGGCCGCAGCACGCCCAGGCGTGCTGCCTCGCCCTGAAAGAAGGCGGGACGGGACGGACGGGACCACGGACCCGTCTCACCTCATCCCCAATCCCTCTTCTTGAGGTGCCGGAGCTTGCGACGCATCTTCTTTCTCTTATGCGTCTTGATCTTTCTTCTTTTTCTCTTGCGGCCACACGGCATAAGGCTACCCCGTCCTTTATGGAATGAGCTTGTTAAGCGTGTATTCGATGATCCCTTCGGCGCCCGCCTCTTTGAGCTGCGGGATGAGCCGCCGGACCAGGTTCTCGTCGATGACCGTCTCCACCGCCACCCACCGCTCGTCGGACAGATGCGAGATCGTCGGCTTCTTCAAGGCCGGCAGGAGCTTCAGGAGGCCGGCGACGCGCTGCGCGCGCACGTTCATCTTGAGGCCCACCTTGCCCTCGGCCTCGATGGCGCCGCGCAGGAGAAGGATGATCTGCTGCATCTTCCTCTTCTTCCACGCGTCCCGGACCGCCGCCTTGTTGGCGATGAACTGGGTCGTGGAGGTGCACAGGGTGGCGATCTCTTTGAGGTTGTGCGCCCGCAGGCTCGAGCCCGTCTCCGTGAGCTCGACGATGGCGTCCACGAGCCGGGCCGCGACCTTCACCTCCGTCGCGCCCCAGCTGAACTCGACGTCCGCCTTGACACCGTTCTTCTTCAGGAAATCCCGGGTGACCCCGACGAGCTCGGTCGCGATGCGCTTGCCCCGGAGGTCCTTGATGCCCCTGACCGCGGACTTCTCGGGGACGGCCAGGACCCAACGCACAGGGCTCATGCTCTGCTTCGCGTAGGCCAGGTCCGCCAGCCGGACGACGTCCGAACGGTTCTCCAGGATCCAGTCGTTGCCCGTGATCCCGCAGTCCAGGA
>CAZCSY010000003.1:0-38619 GCA_964501505.1 uncultured Planctomycetia bacterium | reverse complement strand
CGAGGTCTCTTCTGCAGCGGCGCAACACTCAGGCTGCGACGTCTTTGAGGTCCATCAGTATGACCTCCGCAGGGGATTGGGCGTCTATGCGGTGTGTCGCGTCTCCTCTTCGCCCGCGGGGAATACAAGGGCTCGCATCCCGATCGCTTATATGACAAAAGGCCGGTTGAACAGGGACGGGGTCCGTCAGATTCTCTCTTCTTTCGATCGGCAGACCACTCAGGTATCCAGCTCGCCGGTTCTTTCCCGGGTGTCCGATGCCGCAAGAGACTGGGACATCCATCCGCCGGTCAACAGCAGAGAGTGGGTGCGCTATTTGAAGCAGAAAGACCATTGGGGGATCTTGGCGGACCTTTTTTCCCTAAAAGCCAAGGACCCTGCACTCTATCGCCGGATACGATATTATCAAAACAAGGCTATGCCGTTGCGTAACCATGTCATTCAGTTCCGCCGGGAAGGCAAGCTGGATCTCAACCATATCGCCGACCAAGATGTGTACGATATTTATAACATCGTCCTTCTGACGGATATTGATAAGCTCCGGCGCATCATCGAGATCATGGAAGGTCTTGTCTTTGTCGAGTTCTGGGGGGTCTCTTTAAAAGAGTTCAAGAGGATGATGAGGCAAGAGGTTCGTTCAAAGCTCAGGGGTCTCCGCAGACAGCTTCGGCCCTTCAGGCAGCAGAAGATCTTTCTGGGCCGGCAGGGGCGCCTCGTGGTCCCGGGGCAGATCCGAAGAGACCTTCTCTTTGCAAGAAAGCTCAACGATCTTCTCCTCAAGAGAACGGGGTCAGGACGGGAGCTATGGATAACCTCCTGGCTTCCTTCTTTCTCCGGCGGCTCTGGATGTATCTGGTTCGGCAGGACGTTCTTTGATATCAAGGAGGACCGCCTGGTGGATGCGAAGGGTGTGGAGAAGGGGACGTTGGTTCGGGACGGCCGCGGCCGCCTCGTCTTTGACCTGGGGCAGGTCCCGGTCCCCGAAGTGGAAAGATTCGTTTCTTCTCCTGTCGCGGCCGGGTCCAAATGGTATTGGGTGCGCGTCAGGTCGAACGGCGAACTTCAGACCGCACGGGCCTTGCAGAAGAAGGGATTCCGCGTCTTTCTGCCGGTCGAGAACGTGCCTTCGCGCAGAAGGGACAGGCGGGTCGCGCCGATCCCGAAGAGCGTTTATCCCGGCTACCTTATCGTTGGTACAGAGGGGCAGCCCGAGCTCGAGATCAAAAAGACGAGGGGCGTTGTGGAGCGGGAGGTCCTTGCGGCCGATGCGGCCCAGATCCAGGAGATCCTGGAGTCGTTGTCAAAGAAGGAGGGCATTGACATAAAAGAGTTCTTGCCCGCGCACAGTGAGGGGGAAGGCGCGGGCTCTCCTTTGGAAGAGAGGGGCCCGCGCATCCTTCTGGTGGAGGATGAAGAGGGGACGCGCTTCCTTTATGCCAGGTGCCTACGGCTTTCGGGATATCGGGTCGAGGAGGCTGAGGACGGCGTCCGGGCCCTGGCCTTGTTCAGGGAAAAACAGGAAGCCGGCACGCCCTTTGATCTTGTGATAACCGACCTGCGTATGCCCCAGATGAACGGAGAGACCCTTATCGAGAAGTTGCGCCGGATCAGCGCCGTCCCGGTCATTCTTTCTTCGGTCACGCCCGAAGCTATCGTGAAGACCCGCGAAAGCGACAACGTCAAGTTTTTTGATAAAAGCAGCGGTTTCAAAAATATCCTTCCGGTCGTCAAAGGCCTGTTGAGGGCCGTGTCTGCCGGCAGCTCACCCATAGAGAAAAGAGGCGGTAAGCAGATCGTTGTCCCGGAGGATGACCGGCACTATAGAGAGACATTTTATAAAGATGAACCGGTGGCCAAGTATTATTTCGAGATGATCGTGAAATGTAACCTGAGGTTGATCCGGATCTCCGCTGGAAAGATAAAGGCCCGCCAGAAAGAACGCCTGCAACAGGAGACACAGGTCCCGGCGGGGACGGCCGACACAGATACCCCTGCCCGGGTGATCGGTGAGTTGCTGCGTCTCAGGGACGAGCTCGCCTCCCCGCGCTATCCCTTGTCTATCACATCCGGGATCAACATGCGGGAAGCGGCGAAAGAAAGACTGCGCCGGGCCGTTTCCTTTATCGAGAAAGGAAATGAGCCGGCAGCGAACGCTCTCTTGGTCGCGGCGGCAAAAGATTTCAGCGACGAGATGGAAGCTTTGATGAAGAAGCGCGGGGAGAGGGAGCGCAAGAGAAAACGGGTGGGAAGCGACGTCAAGACACAGAGGTTCTGGCTTTGGCAGGGTCAGAACAGGAAGTATCCTGTCGGCGAAAAAGCGTCCACGCTCTTCAGATTCTATGAACCCAGGTATTTTGACCTTCTTTGGGAGACCTTTAGGGCTGTGGACCATTCCGTGACCGGAGAGATCGAAGAGTTGTTCTGGTTGCGCGATACCTATAGAAGCCTGGGAGAGATCCTGCGGTACGTGGATGGTTTGATCGAGAAACTCACTCTTTCAGAGAAAGACAGGGGGGCGCAGCCCGGGATATCTCCTGAAAAACTGATCGAGATCCAGGAGGCCTTGGCTTCGATCCGCGTGAAATTAGACCGGGCGGTCCTTGGAATCAAAGATATCATAAGAGACTCTCTTGATTTAACTTACGAGTTAAATAAGATCGGGCAGTTCCGCGCCGGCCGCACGATCCTTGGGGTGGCGTGGACGTTTGTGGTGCTTCGCGGCAAGCAGGTTAGGGGGATTATCGAAAAAACGCGGCAAGGACGGATTGCGGAGTTACGAGAAGCCGCCGCAAAAAGGAACAGGGAGATGAAGGCCCGTACGAAGAATATTCTAGCCGCATTAGGGCGCAACGCCGCAGACCAGGCCCTGGGAAAGATCCATGGGTTCCGCAGAGCCAAAAAGATGGCGGTCTGTTTCAGGGAGCCGGAGTTCAGGCATGTCAAACAGCTTCTCGGATATGCCGGAGAGCTGGTCAGAAAAGGCAAAATGGAAGAAGCCAAAGCTCAGATGAAGCGGGTGCTCGGCATCATCGAGGATGCGGGTATGCTTGCCGACTTCATGCAGGTCTTCAGGAACTTCTATGCAGACAGCAACCTTGCGGGCAGGCGGCTCTCGGAGCGGGAGGCCTTTGATGAGGCCTTCGCCGCCTTCCTGAAGAAGAGAAATATGACGCGGGGCGCCCCGGAGGCCGAGCTTTGGAGAACAAGATTCTTCCGCGCCGCCTTCCTATCGCTCGACGACCCGTCTTTCTTGGCCGCCACAGAACTCATCACCATTCAGGAAACCAACGATTTTAAAGACCTGATCCGGTTCTTCAAAAAGCACCCCCGCACACACCTTTTATTCCTAGCGTGGATCAATCGGGGCAGGACCCGTTACGCGGACCTGTCCGGGCAGGAAAAGTCTACTCTGGTCGACAGTTTGGTATGGGATCTTGGCCTTGACGCCTCCCAGACGCGCCTGCTCGCCGACGCGGGAAACATCCTACCAGGAACAGCCAGTTCTCCGGCCGGCAAGCAGATCGAGGTGCGTATACGCAAATATCATACCCGCGGGGATGGCCGGGATTCTTTGAGAAAAGAGATTCGCCGCGTCGGCCGCGATTGTTTCGGCAAGAACGGGCCGATGGGATACTTTTGGCCCGAGATAAAGAAAGCCTTCCGATCGCCCTGGGGGACGGCGCTCCTGGCCGTGACGGATACGGGAAAGAGATGGAAGGCCCTTGGTTATATCGTGGGCTTGCCTTCCGCGGATGAGATCATGTATTTGACGGCGGTGGCCGGGGACAGCGCCTGGCGCGGCAGGGGCATTGGCAAGGCGTTGACGCATCATTTTGTCGCGCAGGCGGCAGAACAGGGTTACGGGGTGATCAAGGTCGATACGTCGGAAGAATCGTTGATCAGAAGCCTGGAATCGGCCGCTTGTCGCTTGAAGTGCCGGGTGAGCGTGGAATACGGGCAGCGCTTGTTGTTTGTAATCGATGCTGAGCGCAAGCAGCTGCCGAGCTGGTTCATCCTTTTCAGGTCGGCGCGACCCGGTGTGTCCAGCTCGCCGGTGTTCCGGGATCCGTTCGGCATCAGCGAAGAATATGTCTTTGACCGAGGACTTAACCGTATCTCCGAAAAGGTGGGCGGCGGGTTGACCGAAAAGTACTTCCATCATTCCGGCATTACAATACCGGCCGTCACCCAGGTCACACAGCGCAGGAACGGGGAGGCCTCCTCGCCCGCTGTTAAGGAGACGTCCGGGCCCGGCCTGAAGGTTTCGGCAGCCGCCATCTCGCTGGCCCTTCTTGTGTTAAACGCCCTTGACAGACTCGCCCGACCCGGCAGGTGGGACTCTTACGCAACCGCCCTTGATGCTGCCCTTGTCGGAGGCATCCTTTCCAAAGAAGAAGGCAAGCCAAAGTTCTTAAGCGCCCTTGACAGACTCGCCCAACCCGGCTGGTGGGACTCTTACGCAACCGCCCTTGGTTCTGCCATGGCCGGAGGCATCCTTTCCAAAGAAGAAGGCAAGCCAAAGTTCTTAAGCGCCCTTGACAGACTCGCCCTGTCCGGCAGCTGGGATTCCTACGCAACCGCCCTTGGTTCTGCCATGGCTCGAGGCATCCTGTCCAAAGAGCAGGAGCTCAGGCCGTATCTTGACAGACTCGCCCAATCCGGCAGGTGGGCTCCCTACGCAACCGCCCTTGATGCTGCCCTGGCCGGAGGTATCCTTTCCAAAGAAGAAGGCAAGCCAAAGTTCTTAAACGCCCTTGACAGACTCGCCCTGTCCGGCAGCTGGAACTCCTACGCAACCGCCCTTGGTTCTGCCATGGCCCTAGGCATCCTGTCCAAAGAGCAGGAGCTCAGCCCGTATCTTGACAGACTCGCCCAATCCGGCTGGTGGGACCTCTACGCAACCGCCCTTGATGCAGCCATGGCCCGGGGCATCCTGTCCACAGAACAGGAGCTCAGCCCGTATCTTGACAAACTCGCCCAGTCCGGCAGGCGGGTTTCCTACGCAACCGCCCTTGACTCTGCCATGGTCCGGGGCATCCTGTCCACAGAACAGGAGCTCAGCCCGTATCTTGACAGACTCGCCCAACCCTGCAGGTGGGATTCCTACGCAACCGTCCTCGGTTTTGCCATGGCCCGGGGCATCCTGTCCACAGAACAGGAGCTCAGCCCGTATCTTGACAGACTCGTCCAGTCCGGCAGGTGGGACCTCTATGTAACCGCCCTTGATTCTGCCGTGGCGCAGGACATCCTGTCCAAAGAAGAAGGCAAACCAAAGTTCTTAAACGCCCTTGACGAACTCGCCCAGTCCGGCAGGCGGGACCTCTACGCAACCGCCCTTGATTCAGCCATGGCCGGAGGCATCCTGTCCACAGAACAGGAGCTCAGGCCGTATCTTGACAGACCCGCCCGGTCCGGCTGGTGGGACCTCTACGCAACCGCCGTGGAGAGATACATTCAATCGAATCTCACTGACCCCGGCCTTAAGGAACATCTCCGGCAGGAGATCGTTGCGGCCCAGGGGGCCGGGGTACCCCTTGCTTATTGGTTAAGACTGCGGCAGCTTTCCTTAGCGCTTGGCATAGGAGACGGCTCTTTGCGTTCTTTGATCAGCAGCGGCAGGGCCTTATTGCAGGATATCCGAGACGCCAATTCCAGAATAACGCGCCCTGAGGCGAGGATCGATTACGACAATTCTCTCTATTGTCTGGGGACAGGTCTTGCCTGCCTCCAGGTCATATCTGTCCTGCTTGCCAAACAGATAGCAGCCGCGAACCTTGAGCGCGGCTTTATGCCGCTTCTTCTGGATACGATGAGAGTCTTCTCTGAACTGGACGTCGCTTATCTGGGGGTCATACGAGGCTTTGTCGAACAGACAAAGACCAGGTATATCAACAACCCGGCCTTTATCACGCGGCTTGCCGGATTCGCGGGCGCATTTTACGCCATGGAGATGGGTGTGGATGCCTTCAGGGAGGGTCTCAGGGGTCCCTCAGCCGAGGTCATCGAGCGCGATCTCGGCAGAAGGCTCATCAATGCCATCGCCGCGAAATTCCACATGACCGTAGATACCTCAGGCGCGGACACGGCCTCTCTGTTGGATTCGTGGGATATCGGCTATCTCGGCCTTCTTGTCTCCACACAGAAAAGCTGGAGCGAAGAAGACAAAAAGCTTTTCAGCCTCATGATAAAACTGTCGTTAGAGGGCCGGTTCGACGGCCTCATCTATCCCGACAGATACGGCATCCTCGATTTGAAAGCCTATACCCCTGATGAACAGGCTGCGATCACGTCCATCCGCCGGCACAACCTGAACATACGCGAAAGATGCGCCGATCTCGGTCTATCGTTTGATGCCTGGATAGCCGCAGGCAAAAGGCCGCCTCGCTATACGGCAGGAGAGGCTGTGCGTGTCCGCACGCCTGCCGATATATTGGCGGATTACAGAACGGCATTTAACTCCTTCAGGCAATGGTTTGACACATGGGAAGGTCAGGACAGCCAAAGGGCCTGTTGGGATAAGGCGCACAGATCCCTGGGCCCGGCATGGGAGCACATCATTGAGGCCAAGGATGAGGAATCCCTGAAGCAAAGAGCGGGGACCCTTACGCAGCAGGCGCCCCTCAAGAGGCTCATGAGATTCCTGGAAGGCCTGCAGAGGATACTGCCGAGCGGCGCCCTGCCCGAACCCGTGGCGGACCTCTACAGGGTCGTTCAGGAAATACACGACTACAGCCCCCAGACCATGCCGTCACCGGAAGAGAATTACCGTATGCGCTTCTGGGGCCGCCGGCCGGGTAAAGACGCCTTTTTGGGCAATAGGGCCGGCAGCTGCACGTCCCTGGGCTCCAACGCCTGCGCCATCTTCGAATTCTTGCTTGACGCAGGCACCCATTACCTTGTCCTTGAAACCCTCACAGGCAACAGCGGCGTGAAAGGATACGCGCGCTTCTTCCTTGCGCTTACCCCGGCAGGAGACCCCGCCATCTTCATAGACAGCATCGACGGCAGGCCCTGCGGAGAATATGGGGACACGCTTATGCGCTGCATCAAGGACTTCGCCGTATCACTCGGCATCAGCGAAGAGCATGTCTTTGACCGAGGACTTAACCGTATCTCTGAGAAGGTGGGCGGCGGGTTGACCGAAAAGTACTTCCATCATTCCGGCATTACAATACCGGCCGTCACCCAGGTCACACAGCGCAGGAACGGGGAGGCCTCCTCGCCCGCTGTTAAGGAGACGTCCGGGCCCGGCCCGAAGGTCTCGGTGGGAGATGTCTCCGGCCCCTCGCTTCGCTCGGGACGTCGTCACCAGCATGAATCAGACCCGGATCCTTTGGCCGTTTCCTCCAGCCCCGCTGTCGATATTGACAGCCTGCCCGTGGTGAAGAACGGGTTGTTGCATCCTTTGCATGCGGAGCGCCTCTTGGCCACCAAAGAAGTGGTTAATCCGGACGACGCACCGCTCGTTGCCGTGTCCGGCGCGGCGGGCGCCGATTTCTCCACACTGCTTCATGGCGTCAATCCGCTCAGATCCCGTTTTGTCTGTAAGTATCCCGGCCGGTTCTTCAGGATATCGGCGTCTTATCTGAAAAGCGTCATGGCCGGAGATTGGAAGTCTTTTGTCCAACGGTACCTTCATCCCAGATACAGCGATAAGTATTTTGAGGGCTATGCCAATGGTGCGTCCCTGAATTCCAGGCGTTCCGTGGTCGCGGCTTTCATGTTTGAGCTTGAGGCCATAGGCGTTGACAAGAAGAGTGTCGGGATTGATACGTATCTGGGTTATCCGCGGCTGGCCTTCAGGTGGGCTTATCCCGGCACCGGACACGACCAAGAGTATCAGGTAACGCTGGTCACCGCGGATGTCACCCAAGTGCCCGAATATCAATCCCTGCTTGAAGCGGAGGTGTTCGACGTTTATTATCAGCGCGCCGCCAATGAAACGGCCGGCGCTTATTATTATGGCGAAGAATCCTTTATCCCTCAGCTCTACCGGTATATGCGCGCCGGAGGCTATTTTGTCACGGATGATTATCTTTTTGATCCTGATGCCATTCGTTTCCGGGATTGTAGTAAGCATTTCCCGTTGCCTCTGCCCGAGATTGAAATCCCCGGCGTTCAGGATGTGGATCAAAAGCTCTCAAGTCTGTTTTCTGACGATGTGGTTGTTCCGGCGGCCCTGCGCCATTACGGCTGGATGCTTCGTGTGCGCCGCAAACCGCTGGATACGCCAGGATCTTTTTCTTCGCCGCTCAGGACGCTCCCTGTCGGAGAGGTTTCGTATTCGGAAAGCTATTTTTGGCGTACCTTCCGGTTGATGCAAAAACATCTCCAGCAAGCCTTGCATGAAGATGCAAGGAGCGAATGGACCATGCAGGAGGTCAAGCGGCCGGCCGCAGGGACCATCTTGGAGACCGAAAGGGTACGGGAGCGGCGCGGGGACGGTTCACCGCAATCGGAAGAAAAAATTTATGGGGGGCGGGGCCTGGCGGAACCCGCGAGTTCGCCGGTGGGAAATGCATCCGACCGGCAGGCCGATAAAGAGGACGCCTCTTTTCGTAACATGCTAGATGTCTTCGGTGCGCTCAGAAAAGAGGCGCTGGCGATGGAGGACCGGCATTCCCAGGGGTTGAGGATGGGTATCGAGCGCACCCTCGGTTGGGAGAGGTACGTTTCTCTTCTGGAAGAGGTCTATCGGCTCGGTCCGCACGAAGACCTGAAATTTATGCATCGTCTCTTCGGCCCTGTTCGGGCGTTCGCCGGATCGGTTCTCGTCCTCTCCGACTTTCTTTTGGGTCTTGACATGCTTCCCGCGGACGGCGAAGCGCTCAAGGCGCAAGAAGCCTCCCTGGAGTCTGAGGGTCGCATCCTGTGTTATTCGAAGACCGTTGCTTATCAAATAAGCGTCCTTTACAACCTGAAGGTTCTGGCGCCGCTGTTTGCGTCTGTGCAAGAAGGCGGGGTTCTCTTGGCGCAAGACACCCGGATCGAGATCCTGCCGTGTCTGGAAAGCCTCTATAATTTGTTGGAGACGATCAGTCGGCAGATAGAGAGGTGGATTTGGTCTTTCGGCGGCGTTTCGAACGGTCAGATCTTTTATTTCATTCGTGGTTATCGGGGCAGGCTCCCTGAGTGGATTTTCCTCGCCAGCCGGGCGGCCCGGGTTTTGGCCGACCAGCTTCAGGAGGACGGGCTGTTGCCGTCTGGGCTCTTTCGGGACACCGGGCCGCAGGGTAGCTCATCCGTCGCCGGCCATCGTTCCAGCTCACCGCTGGGCGGTCTTCAGGAGGGCAGGGCCCGTTCCAAGACCGAGGAGAGCGCCGTCAGAGAGGCCCGGTCGGTCTTCGTTCGTCTTTTGTTCCGGCAGTTGAGAAGGGTCGGCGTCGCCGTCGATCCTTTCCTGGAGAGAGTTATTCGTGCCGCGGTGCGCTTCTCGACGAAAAAAGCGCGCACGGAGCAGAAGTTCAGCCAATGTGTGGCCTCAGGTCTGTGGACACAGAGGCAAAAAGAGATGCTCCTGGGTATCGGCCGCGACAGGAAGGCGGTCCTGGAAGAGAAGGCCGCGGGATTCGGGATCGAGGAACTCCATGATCGCCTGGCACGCGAAGCGGAGTTCATGAAGGAAAAGGGCCTGGCTCTCGGGGACATCTTCATTGCGCTTTCAAACGGCGTTACGTGCGCCGGCCTTGAGGTCCTGGCGATGAAAAAGAAGATGCAGATAGGCGAACTCGTCAGGTTCCATGCGTGGAGGCGGGGGATCTTTTCTGTGATTCGGGAGAGGGTCGAGAAAACCGAAGAGAAGGCGAGGCAGGTCGTTTCCATCAAGACATTCCCTTCCGGAACACGCAAGGCCTTGGTGCGATACCGCGGGATCGTCTTCTATTTCTCCCTTGCGCCCGGTGCACAGAGTTATAAGGACCTTCTTGCCGGCCATGTCGTTTTTGAAGGCAGTTTCGATAAGGTCATTGTTTTCAATCAGAGGACATCGCAAGAGTGGGTTTTCCTGGTCGGTAAGGACGGATGGCTGCGGACGCCGGAAGGCGGGCGCATGGGAGAGGACCTGCGGTTCGTGCGTCGCACGCGAGGCGTTTGCGTGACGACCTACATCACGGATTTCATCCCAGGCTGGAGCGATCTGGCGCACGATGGACGCGGCGCACGGCTCCTCCGGCGCATCTTTATCCTGAGAGACAACCCTATGGGCCGGACGGAGAAATCTTTTGGACAGAGCTTGAGGCGCATCTATGAAGAACTGTGGCAGTTGTATCCCGAGCTGAAGGGTAGGGAGATTGAAAGCGCGCGCTTCATCGCACGGGCGTCCAAGCTCGAGTCGCTCAGGCGGTATCTTCGGATGGACCGCAGTGCGCGGGACGTACGCGTCATCCTCGAGAAGTATTTCTCAAAGAGACGCGAAGCTTTTCGGCAGGAGATCCTGCGCAGGCTCTTCCTTGTCAAGTCCGTCCTCTCCCCCGGGCTGGGCCATGCGGAGGACGCTGTTTTGGGTGTGCTCGGTATAAATCTGGTGGATATAATGCAGAGTTTCGGCAAGTATGTCTTTTTTGATCTTTTCGGAGAAGGAGAGGAGGATGTGCGGATTGTCCTCGGAAAGCTGCTTTCCCGTTGTGGCAATAGCCCCGCAGGGGTTCCGAGCGGCGAGTCGGGCCTCTCGCGCCCCAAGACGACAAAGCCGGTCCGGCCAGCCCCAGTGAAGAGGGCGAAAGCCGCAGGGGCGTTATCCCGGTCCGACGTCCGGGAGAGGCGACAGCCAGCGTCGGATATCAGAAGTTTTGTGCGTTTCTTCTCGCCCGAAGGGTTTGACGCTAGCCTCCTGTGGAAAATGACCGAGGCGCTGGTCGACCGGCCCGCGGCCCTCTTTGAGGTTCTTAAGATGCAGATGCCCATGGTCCTTGGGTTGCTTTTTGATTCGAGTCTCCAAGAGAACCACGTCTATGCCTTCAAGCTTCTGCAGAAGGCCTTTGCCGTTGACGATCGGAAGACCGCATTTCTCCTGCGTCCGCATCTGAAGCGGGAAGACTTTCCTGTCTACAACAAAAAAGGCATGCCTTTTCTTGAGCGGCTCAAGGAAGAAAGACCTTGCTGGTATGAATATTTCATGCAGAGGACGCGGAGCCATCTTTCTTCTTCTCCACTCGAGGCCCGGTCCTCGTACGGTCCTTCGCGCCGCCGCGTGTTTCTTTCTCTCGTTTCCCGCCTGGCCGCGCGTTTCAACGCGCGGCTGACAAGCGATTGGGCAGGACGCGTCCGTTCGCCCGCTGTCGCCTATCGGCTCATCTCGAAGAAAGACGGGTCGTTGAACAGGCTGCCTTATTTTATCGGGCTCGCCGGCGGTGTCCTGGTCACCTTGATGGGGGGATATCTGCCCAGCTGGGTGACGTTGGCCTCTTTTCAGGTTGCGGCGCTTGCCACTGTTTTAAAGAATGCAAGCCTCACGCAGGGTTTCGCAGTGGGCTTGATTTCCGCATGGGTTTATTCTGCCGAAGGCCCGACGCTGACTTTAGTGATAGGAATATTAAACTTCAGTCTCGGATCCCTGGTCCTATGGCACAAGGACAGGAACGTCGAAGCGAAAGAGCAAAAGAGATGCGATCCCCGGCCAACCGGTTGTGTTCGTTCCAGCTCTCCCGTTTTGGAAGAGCCATCGCTGGCGAAGATAAGACACGAGGCACACCTGTACAGAGAGCAGAGTCGTTCCGGGTGGGAGGACCTTGGTCGGCTTATGGTCTTGTTGAAGAGAGGGGGAAATGAGGCTTTCGAGGCCCGCGTGCGGACCGACATCAACAATGCGGTCCTTCGCCTTATCGGCCGCATGGAAGGGCCCTCTTATGAAACTATCCAGTCAACATTGGAAGACGAGATCGCGACGCTTTTGGTCTGTATCCTGAGGATCCCCGAGGTCAATTTCTATTCGGGACGACGGGGCAGCGCCGTCGGAGCGAAGATCCGGGAGCTCGCCGATGAGGCGCTGCAGCTTGTGAGGATGTTCCCCGAGATAGAAAAGGTGGTAAGGAAGTACGAGGCCTCCGCCATCATCGACATCAGGGCTTCCTGGGCGGCCTGCGGGGCGGCGGGAAACAAGAGAGGAGGAAGCTCTCCTGTCGAAAGCACGACGTCCCGTGACGCCGAGGGAGTCGTCTATCCTTATTTCTTTTTCAACAAGGGCGCCGGCAGCCGAAAGGGCGTCGTCGGGCTTCTCGAAGAAGAGGTGATCCCTTTCTTGAGGGACCGTCTGGCCCGGTTGAAACCCGGAGAACGGGTGAACGTCCTGAGTTTCGGAGGCGTGCGGGCTCTCTTCGGCCTGCCGACGATCGCCGAGGCCCATAGGATCATCGTCTGGATCCTGGAAGACGTGCGCAGCCATCCCGCGGCATGGAAGGGTATCCGCCTGACCCCGGAGACCTTCAGGGTCGTCGTGGTCGATGAGGACAGGAGGGCCCTCCGCGAGGCCGCGTCGGGGTATTACCGGCATGAAAGTTTCCTGACGTTGAATCGGAAACGCCAGATGACGCGCCGCACAGCTGACCTCCTTGCCGAGTATTTCGGGGAAAGGAACCCGGATGCCACCTACCAGATCTCCCAAAAAGTGCGTCAGTACGTGGAGGTGCGGGCCGCGGACCTGCAGAGCTTCGAGCCGCGGCCGGGGGAGCGTTTCGACTTCATCATATACAATTATTCGGAATACCTCGTCGAACTGGGGCAAAGGTCGACAGACCCGATCTGGACGTTCATCGTCGCGAGTAATATGCTCCACTGGTTCAAAGAGGGCGGTCTCCTGTTGACGACGGCCCAGAAGTGGTTCCGTCACTTCCTCCCCCACATGCGGATCATCGTCAGGAACAGGGCGACCTTCTGGGAGAGGGGGCGGGTCACCGTGGACCTTTTCCTTCTGAAGTATGCCTCTGCCGAGATAGCGGAGGATTACTACGACAGAGGGTACGCCAGAGTCAGAGACAGGCTCCTGGCCTTCGACTCGAGGCTGCGCGTCTCGCTGATCGATGTCAGCTATAAGATCGCCAAAGAGGTCCATGAGGGTATGATGCGGGAATACGGCGTGCCGTATCTTGCGCATCTTGTGGGTATCGCGCGTGACATGGTCCGGCGGGACGCCTTTTTGCGGGGGATGGCGGGGATCAAAGGAGTCTATCTGGAGGTGTTCTTCGCGGCGGCGCTCCTGCACGACGCTCTGGAAGAGCATCGCGATGCCGGCAAAAGCGCCTTCTGGCTTTTGATAAGGATGGCGTTGCGTCTCTTTGCGACCTTGCATGGCAGGAGGGCCTACGCGATCCTAAAGACGGTCTTGTCGATGACCAAAGGCCGCCGAGAGCCTGAAAAGGCGTTCCTTGCACGGCTGTGGGCGTCGCGATCGCCGTACGCGATCATTCTCAAGATTTTCGACCGCATCAACAATTTTGTCATTCCCCGCCGTTCCTGGACGCAGGACAAGGCCCAGCAGTTCGCGCACGGGATCGACTTTTTCCTCGATGCGCCGTTCGTCCCCCGCCCCATCGCTGGACACTATCGTCAGACACAGGCGGATCTGTTTACGACCGAGCTGGAGAAGCTCCGGGCAAAGGAACTCTTGAAGATGTCCTTGCGGGAGAAGATCATCCGGTTGGTCGCGGAGTGGTCCAGGCCGGATGACTTCCTTATAGAGAACTTCCGGCCGCTTGACAAAGAGGAGTTAAGGGCGCTCATGCCGTCGCGCAGGGGCCGGCGCAAGGCCTTAGGCATGGTGCAGCGGCTCCTGAAACAGGGTGTTTTGGCCGAACTCTTTGGGGACGGCCTCGTGTTGACCGAATACCTTGAGTCGTTGGCGCAAAAGGGCCTCGTCGAACTTTCTGTCACCGGGGAGAGCTATGAAAAGCTCTACGAAGATCTTGCGAAAGGGTTTATCGTGAGTCTCCGGAAAGAAGATCTGCCGTCTTCCTGGGAAGGTCTTGAGGGAGTTTCTGCCGGACGGACGTTTGATTATATGGTCAAGTTTTCGCTCTTGGCAAAGGACATGGAAGGCAGGCGTTATGGCATTCGCTTGAGAAACCAGGCGGGGGTGCTGTCCGATGTCTTTATCGCGACCTTGACGGTAGAAAGGTTCCTGGGCAAGGTGGTCCTTTCTTCGGAAGAAGAAAAGAAGGAGGGCAAGGGGAAGATGGTCGTTTCTTTTTGGGGGAGCGATAGAGTGACGCGCCAGGATATCCTGCTTATTCATGATGCCCTTATCCGTAGGATCGAGGAGCATGTGGCGGGTCTCTTGCCGGAGGGGATCGGTTTTGTCGTCGAAGGGGAGGTCCGGAGGCAGGTCGTCCCCCGGGTCCGGTACCCCTTGCCCGACGCCGTCCTGGACACTTCTTCCAGTCCGCTCGGGCGGTTGAGTTTAGAGGAGGCCCGGGAGAGGGCCCATTCGTCTGTTTTTTCCGCCACCGACCTGTATCTGGAGATGGTCGCGGGGACCGGGGCGCATGCGCCGCGCGGGCCGGCTGTTTCACCGATGGGTCAAGGCAGCCCGGCCTTGGTCCATCCTTTGTCGGGTCCTTTCGGATATGCCCCCTTTTCCTCCTCACCTGTTTTTTCCCGCGAAAGACGCTTTGTCAAGAGAGCGGTATTTGAGCTGCGCTCGGCGGTCCGCGCACCGGGGAAAGTTGCCGAACTGGCAAAGTATAGTCAGTTGCTCGGAAACATCAGGAATGCAGGGATCGTCGTCAGCATCTTCGGCGGCGTCGATTTCCCACCCGGCAGCCTCTGGTATGAAAAGACGACGGAGCTCTCTTCTTATCTGAATCAAAAGGATTGTTGCGTCGTGACAGGGGGAGGTCCGGGCCTCATGGAGGCCGCCAATAAGGGCGTCCCCGGGAACAAGGCCTCTATCGGCATCCTGATAGAGCTGACGCGCGAGAAGGACTGCAATCCATATGTCAATATCCCCTTCAAGTTCAAATACTTATTCGCCCGCAAGATGGCTTTTATCATCTTGAGCCAGGTGTTCATCTGTATGCCCGGGGGTTTTGGAACGCTGGATGAACTCTTTGAAATTCTGGCCTGGAAGGAGAAGGGGCATATCAACGGCGCTCCGGTGATCCTTTTCGGAAGGAGCTACTATGAGCAGTTGTACGCGCTTTTGAAGGAGATGCATCGACGCGGTCAACTGAAAAGACCCCTTGAAGAGCTCGTGGCGCTCGTAGATTCCTATGAAGAGGTCGGAGCGATCGTAGAGAGGTCGGGCGCGTGCCGGGGGCCGGCAAACAACGTGCGCGGTATCCTCAAGGTCAAGAAAGCGGCCAGGGTCCTCAAAGGCAGCCTCTTGCAGCTCCGAAGCGTCGGTCCGGGGGTGGCCCTCCTCGGTGCGCAGGAGATGTCCGAAGAGAACCGCCTGTATGGGGCCGCCCGGGTTATCGCCGCCGGCCTGGCAGACAGGGACGTGTCTGTCTTCTGCAGAGGCTATGACGGCGTCTCAAGGCCCGCATGGGAAGGCTTTAAAGAGCTAAAGGAGCAAAAGGCACGAAGGGCGCGGCTGGTCTCTCTTTGGAGCGGGGAGCCCAGGGAGTTCGCGCTGGACGGTGTCGGAGACCTTCGTTTGGCCTTGCCCTATGCCCTGGAGCAGAAGATCGTCCTTGCCAGACACGGCGACCAGGGTTTTGTCGTCTTTCCGCCGCGGGACGCCCAGACCATGAGCATGCTCTTTGAAACCCTGTGTCTTATGCAGACAGGCAAGACCTTTCTGCGCCCCCTCTTGTTGTTCGATACCCGCTATTGGCAGTCCTGGCATGGATTCTTCTCGGATGTCCTCCTGGCGGAGGGGGCCATTTCGAGGAAAGACCTGACGCTGTACACGCAGACGAACGATGTCAAGCACGTGCTTGTCGAGGTCGAAGATTTTTATCTGGAACGCCTCCTCGGCGGGAAGGGGTCCTCCCCTGTTCAGGCAGACGGGGCGCAAGCCATGAAAGGCGACAGGGTCATCAGGCCCGCCGGCCTCCTGATGCGCGGGATCTGGGACATCACGCCCCAGGAGTACCGCTCAGATAATTATCTTCCCGCGCGCTTGGTTCTGTCTGCAAATCCGATGCTTGAACATAAGAGCAAAAGCCCAATGTTAAGCCCCGTGCCTTCAGCAAGCCTTAAGGCCATCTCCAGTTCGCCTATCTCGCAGATAGAGGAAAAGATTAGGAGGTTGATTCCCATCGGCGGCTCGCATGTTTTATCGCATGGCAAGCGGGTAAGGGAGTTGGCCGTGTATTTAGCAAAGGAATTAGGCTTTTCAAGGGGGGAGACAGAACGATTGGAACTTCCGGCAGAACTCCATGATATAGGTAAGGTCGTCCCAGAGCTCCTTTATTTGACTAATTTTCCCGGAATACTTAATAGGCCCACATTGCACTATCTGAGCAACAGGCACCCCATGCTTTCTGCATTCATGGCCCGAAACCATAACCTGGTTACTTCTTCGGAGCAACTGCAAATGATAAGGTATCATCATAGGCCCAAGATAGGAGATGTATCATTCCAAATTATCTCTACTGCAGATTGGCTTGATGCCAATATGGATTCTTCCAGGCTATATAATCTTACAGGACAAGGCAATGGGTCTATTGAGAAGTTGCCGGTCGCCTTGAGGAGGTACCTTAAAAATATCCCTTATAGCCTGGATAAAGATTTGATGCGCGTTGTCGATCGCATTACCGATCATGGAGCGATAAAAGGAGTTCTCCAAAAAAGCGAAGGATACAGTCCGTCCCTCATAGCGGACATTGTTAAAAGCTGGTTTACCTTTAAATTGAGGTGTAACTATCTGGATGTTTTTGCTCAAATAATAAGGCAGACAGAAGATTCGCAGCGTTTAAGGCAATTCCTGAGCGCTATCAGCGGAGAAGATTTTATCGGCCTTCTTAGTCTTGAACAGGCAGAGCTATTTTTAAATAGAATCCTGTCTGCCGCGGCCTCAAGAAACCCCGGCCCCAAGATTAAAGAACACCTTCAAGATTTAGCTTCGCGAAGCGAAACCACCATCTTGTTCGAGCGGATTGTCGCCTGGGTTCTTCATTCCAGTTCCCCATTATTTTTTAAGATTCCAGAAAGCGCTCCCTTTGATGCGGCAGGCGGTTCTCCTATAGGAAACAACCTCCCCGTGGCCGGCGGGGTCTCTTTGCCTGCCGCATTTTCTTTCTCCAGCTCGCCGGCGGAAGCAAGCGGTCATCTCGGAGACAAAAAGATCTTCTTTCCCGAAGCCCGGAACAACTCTTTTATTATTGAACTGAATCTTTTAGGGCCCGCGAGACCGGAAAACGACACGGGATGTTTAGTCTATGGTGTGGTTTTTGATGGAAATGATATATTGGGCAACCGGATTGAAATGAAATTGCATCGGGAGATTTCAGAATTGGAGCTTTCTGTAATTTGGACCTCCAATGGCCGGCCGCAAGGGCGATATCCGGAAGTGGGAGAGAGTATTATTAATTTTTTACGCAAGGAGACGTTGGCTAATGATTGGTCTCTGCGCGTTACCGATATACAAAGCGGCAGACTCGCAAGGTTTATCAAACGCTATTTTAAACAGGCAAGAATGGCTCAGGAGAATGTTCAGGGTTATGACGATAAAGGCATAACTTGGTCTGGCCAGTTAGGATGCGCAGTGGTCGCCTATCCTAAGAGCGATAGGGAATCCAGGGGCGAATCCTTAGGCAATTCTATAGTAACTATGGGTTCCAGTTCGCCGGTAAAAATCAGGACGGCTTCCTGCCAAAATGATTTAGCGGTAACTGCAACAATAAGAGACGCGCGCGTCGAAGACATCCATGACTTGGAAAAAATGGAAAATGGACTATATGGAGACGATAATCAGGTAAAAGATGATTTCAGGGCTCTTATAAAAACTAAGGGAAGAACCGGCAGGAGGAACGTATTAAAGGTAGCAAGGTTAGGGCAAAGGGCGATAGGGTATATATTAGCTAAGCAGAAGAGGGAGATAGACGGTATCAAGATTCTTACGATAACTGATTTCTTTGTGATCCCCGATAAAAGGGGGAAGGGTATCGGCAGATCGCTATTAGAAGCAATTGTGAAGATAGCCGACCAGGAAGGATATGAACTATTGCTGATACCGGCCGATAAGAAATTGCTATCATTTTTAGAATCATATGGTTTTGAGAAGAGGCCGGAAGGATATGTGAGAAAACCCGGGGGGCGTCAAAAGTCCAATTCAGATGAACAAGGGTCGAGCACGCCGGTAGAGAAAGAAGATCAGGAGGTTATCGACATCATCATTCAGCCCCAGCTTGATCGTGTTATATTCACACAAGATCAGAAAAGAAAATTCAGGCAGTGCCGGCTCTACGATCATCCGGAGCTTACTTTCTATTTTAAAGAGCTGATAAGTAACGTCGTAGCCAAAGGCCCCAGGAAAGGAATATATTTAAGAAGCTATGCCTTGAGGTGTTGGAAGAATGCCAAGGAACGAGGGGGAGGATTGGTCTTTCCTTTTGTGATAGGAAAGATAGGGTTCAGCGAACGAAAGGGGAAAGATATTGTTCGAATAATTCTCTATGATGCGGTGGTCATAAGAAAAAGTCAGGATTACAGCTTGACCGAAGTCATCAGGAATCTGGCTCGGCAAGGCAGGTTAGGGTATATAAAAGATATCGTCAGTGACTTCTTCATAGCGGATCAAGAACTTATGGATAGAGGCGTCTATATGTGTGATCCGTTCTTGGAGAACGGAGCCATGGATGAAAAGGGGAAAGTGTTTTTCGTTGACGGAGGAATGTTTGAAATTAAGCCTGACCCAAGTGATTTCCTTGTCAGAGGCAAGAGTCACCACCTTAATAATAAATTCTTCAATAGTTTATCTGGGGTTGGTGTCAGCAGGGATAAAATCAAAGAGTTAATGAGAGTGTACGGGGATATTTCAGGTGTGTATATAGGGGAGTTTGATGCCGAGATATTTGATTTCTTTGAGGGTTGGATAAAGCAAGAACGCTACTATGCGAGAGGCGAAGAAGACTACAAGAGGTTCTTTAACGGAAAAGCAAACAAAGAATTATACACGTCGGTAAAGTGGACTGATCCGTCGACCAGCTCGCCGGTGTCTGAGGGTCCCAGGGGCCCGGGGTCCCAACATTCCGGGCCGAAGGATTTCCCGCGCCGCGATGGGTATCCGCCGGAGCCTGGAGGCTTGCGTTTCGCAGGCCATGCTTCAGGGGCGCGCGCGTTGCCGGTGGCCCCTTCGACTTCGGATTCAGGCAGGGCGACCAGTCCTGCGAACGATGGACCGTGGACTGAATCGGGGATCCAGGCGATCCAGGGTTCACAGGCCCACTCGGCCCGCGGGCCGGCAGTATCGGAGATGGCTCATGGGAGCTCACCCGTGGGCCATCGGCCATTTGAGTCCGCCCCATCCCTTCTTTTGAATTCCACACACCTTAGCCAAGATACACTTTCCCGAACAACTTGGAAACAGTTTCCTGAGCAGCTTCCTGAACAGCCTGGAGATAGTTGTCCGGGGACATCTTCCTCGGTCGTCTTCCCGCAAGACTATCTCTGGAGGGCCTTTTTGCTCCACATTGTTGAGTGGAAGATTCGTTGGATGCTGTGGCGTTTTAACGAAACAACAAGAGACGGTTCCGTGTTTCACAACAGCTCGCCTTCCGAGGGGGGCGAGGAGAGGAGGTGAGGTGCCGTATGGGGTCCTGATGGGTGTTGGTTTAGTACAGTGTTTCTTTTGTACAAAGGGACGGATATAATACCCGAAAGGGGGGTATGCATATGGCAAAGACGCGGAGAAAAAGAACCAGACCGATGCCGCCGTCACCTATTGCTGAGCGCGAACGGCGTGTTTTTTGTCGTTTCGGCCTTGGCGACGTTGTCGTCAGGTTCAAGGACCTGAAGGCCGGGGAGCACGGCGAGGGGCGGTGCCGCGACATCAGCGGCAGCGGGGCGGGGTTCTCGAGCGCGCAGGAACTGCGGCCGCGGACACCGCTGGAGATGTGGTTCGACCTGCCCGATAACTTCGAGCCGATGCACATGTTGGGCAGAGTCGCATGGTCGCGTCAGGACGGGAAGGACTGGCGGATCGGGGTTTCGTTCGACCGTCAGCGCCTGGTGAGTCTGGCGCGTATTTTGCATCTTGAATCATAACATAAAGAGGATTGCCATGGATGAGAGAAGAGGGGCGACACGCTGGGAGATTGCTCTTCCGGTCCGTTACCTGAGCCAACCCGGTCCCAGAGAAGGATACACCCATACAAGGGACCTGAGTATGCGGGGTGCCCAGTTGGAGAGCGTAGAGAGGCACATGTCAGGAGATAGGATCGACCTGATGTTTCAGGTGGGTGAGGAGGCGGATAGCAATGTCCGCGTCGAGGCCAGGGTCGTTTGGCAGGCGCCGGCCCTGGATTATAATCAGGAGCATAACTTTTTGACAGGCATAGAGTTCACAAAAATCCGGGACTGCTTCAAGGAGAAGATCCTGGACTACGTGATCGACACCAAGCCGGAGCAAGTAAGGAGGCGCTGGTGGAGTGATTCGAGGTAAAAAGACCCCAAACGTCGGGCTTACGGAGAGGGCATAATAAGGTAAAAGATTTCTCCGAGAAAGTCTTGACAATTTGTCTTGTTATGATAGACTTTTGAAATCTATTTTGCTATAATTGCAAGCACTTATGACAACGCAGAGAATAAAATCGCCGCGCACGAAGTACGGTCGTTTTTCATCGGATGGGCTGGAGGTTATAATCACGCAGCCAGAGATCCCGACTCCCTGGGTCAACAATCAGACCAACGACAGGTACTGCGCCATCATATCTCAGACCGCCGGCGGCTACAGCTTTTACCGTGACTGCCGCACGGACCGTATCCTGCGATGGGCGCCCGGTGACAAGAACTTTGACCGGCCGGGGCGCTATCTCTACGTCCGTGAGGTCAAGCCGAACGCGAAGGTCAAGAAAACGGCCGTCTGGTCGCTCACCTACCAGCCCCTGCGCGTCAGGCCCGACTTCTTCGAGTGCCGCCACGGCCTGGGCTACACCACCATCACGACCGTTTACTCCGGCATCACCTCCGAAATCACCTATTTCGTTCCGCCGCATGAAGACTGCGAGCTGTGGCGCGTCCGGTTGACCAACGAGACGGGCCGCGAGCGCAGGCTTGAACTTTATCCCTACGTCGAATGGCTGATGGGCGACTACCACGAAGAGCTGCGCTACCGTAACATCATGAATCTGTACAACCGGATGTGGTTCGACGAAACGCATCGGCTTATCTGGGGATGGAAGACGGCCTTCTGGCAGGGGATGAATATCAAGGAATTCAAGAATTACGGCTTTTTCGCGACGAACCTCGACGTCAAGGGTTATGCGACGCAGAAAGCGGCATTTCTCGGCCGCTACAACACCGAAGAGAAACCCGGGAGCATCCTCGAGGGCACGTTCACGAACACGGCGTTGTGTTCCGGCGAGGACGGGATCGGCTGCTTCAAGAATGTCCTCAAGCTTGACGCCAGGCAGTCCAAAGAATTTGTCGTCATCCTCGGCGAGACCGAAGGCCAGGCGCAGGCGCTGAAGCTGGTGAGTAAGTACCGCGACCTCGAACACGTCCAAAAGGCGCTTGAAGAGACAAGGGCCCTCTGGAGAGGACGCATCTGTGAGAATATCGTCGTCAGGACCCCCGATAAAGATTTCGATACGATGATCAATACGTGGGTCAAGTACCAGGTCTATATCTGCAACCTCTGGTCGCGCTCGCCGTCTTTCTATCATGAAGGCTCCGGCGGCCGCGGCTACCGCGACTCCTGTCAGGATTCCGAAGCCATCTGCTCCATCCATCCCGACCTGACGCGCAGGCGCATTTTGTGCGTCGCCTCCTTGATCCGGCGCGACGGCACCTCGGCGCCGGGCTGGTCCGACACCCAGGGTGCGGCAGGGCACCGTCCGAACAAAGACCACCAGATATGGCTGACGGCGACCGTGCGTTCTTATATCCAGGAGACGGGCGATGTCTCGATCTTGAAGGAGTACGTGTCCTACCTCAAGGACAAGTGGGTCGGCGGATGGCAGGTCGATCCGAACTTCGGGAACGGCACGCAGACGGACGGAGAAGGGACGCTCTTCGAGCACCTGGAGAAGAATCTGAATTTCTGCTTCAATGACGTCGGCGAGAAAGGCCTGCCGCTCATCGGCCACGCCGACTGGAACGACGCCATCGACGCCGCCGGCAAGAAGCATAAGGGCGAGAGCGTGTGGCTGGCGCAGGCCTTGGTGCGGTCCTTGAAATATTTCGCCCAGCTCGCCGGTCTGATGGATGAAAATGAAAAGAAGCAGGAGTTTTTGAATAAGGCCAAGACCATGACCGAGCGCATCAACGAGATCGGCTGGGATGGCGATTGGTACACCCGCGGTTTTACGGACGATGGCCAGGCCTACGGCACCAAGGCCTATGATGAAGGCAAGATTTTCATCAACACGCAGTCGTGGGCGATCCTGAGCGGTGTGGCGCAGGCCGGTGACCGCGAGGATAAGGTCTTGAAGGCCGTCGACCGCTACCTCGACGGGAGACACGGCGTGGCGCTCTTTTATCCGGCCTTTACGAAATTTCGTCCGGAGCTGGGTCGCATCAGCATGTTCTCGGAGGGCACCAAGGAGAACGCGGCCGTCTTTTGTCATGCCGCCCACTTCATGATCGTGGCGTACTGCATGGCCGGCAAGGGGCAGCGCGCCTACGAATCGCTGTGCAAGATCATGCCCAACAAGCAAAAGGATTACGACGTCTACAAGGCCGAACCGTACGTGTACGCCGAGTACCTCATTGGCCCGGAGAACCCCTATCGTTACGGCGAAGGGCAGTTCACGTGGGTCACCGGTACCTCGGGCTGGGCCTTTATGGCCGCCACCGAATGGCTGCTCGGCGTGCGCCGGGATTACGAGGGTCTGTGCATCGATCCCTGCCTGCCGCCTCACTGGGAGAAGTGCTGTGTCCGTCGGCCGTTCCGCGGCGATATCTATGAGGTCGAGATCGAGAATCCGAACGGCGTCGAGAAGGGCGTCGTGGAGCTGACCCTCGACGGTCATCCCGTCAAGGGCAACGTGATCAAGCCCGTGGGCGACGGCAAGACCCACAAGGTTCGCGCCCTGATGGGCTAACAGCAAAATGACACTAAAAGACCAGGTCTTTGAGTGTCAAAATGTGGCACCAAAAGACCAGGTCTTTGAGAGGGGGAAGGGTTGATGCGGTACGCGAGGCACCTGTTGGGGGGGGTGGTCGTAGCGGCGCTGGCGGCGGGGTGCGGCGAGATGCCGGCGGGCGACTCTACGGCGCTGACAGGCAAAAAGATCGTCGTCTGGCACTGGATGACGGACCGGCAGGACGCCCTGCAGGAATTGGCCAAACGCTATGAGGCCAAGACGGGAGTCAAGATCGTTTTTGAGCTTTATGCTCCATCGGACGCCTATTCGCAGAAAGTCCGCGCAGCGGCGCAGGCACGCGCGTTGCCTGATATTTTCGGCATCTTGGGGGAGAAGCGGGACTTCGCGGCATTTATCAAGGCCGGCTGTGTCGCGAATTTGACCCGCGCGATGGAGGCCGACAATCACGCCTGGGAAAATCTTTTGTTTAAAAAGGCGGTCGCGATCAATGAATTCAAGGCCGGTAATCCTTACGGCGTTGAGCCTGGTATTTACGGCGTGCCCGTCGATTTCATGACGATCGAGATGCTTTACAATAAGGATTTATTTAAAGAATTGGGGTGGGATCCTGATCGCCCTCCGGTGACCTTCCAGGAATTTATTGAAATGGGGCACGAGCTCAAGGCCAAGAATATGCCGGGCCTGGTTTCCGGATGGGCCGAGGACTGGATGATCGGATGTTTTGCCCTTAATTACGCCTTTAACATCATGGGCAAAGATAAGGTTTTAGCCACCATGAGGGGGGATGTGCCGTATACCGACCCTGGCTGGATTAAGGTTTTCAGCCTTTTTAAAGAAATGCGGGAATCGGGCGTTTTGGCCGAAGGCGTCGTGACCATGGTCAATAAGACGGCCGAACAGCTTTTCGCAAACGGGAAAGCCGTTTTTGCCTTTAACGGGTCCTGGTGCGTTAATGTTTATCAAGGCATGAACCCGACCCTCGATTATGCGGTCATGCTCCCTCCCGAGGCAACCGAAGAAAATCCGATGAGCATCTGGGGTAACGCAAGTTCTTTTATGGTCAATGCCCGTTCAAAAAATAAAGAAGAAGCCGTGAGATTCCTCCAATGGCTGACCCGTCGTGATCAGCAGGCCTATTTGGCTCAAAGGACCTCCAATTTACCGGCGAATAAAGAATGCCTGGGAAATATTTCTCCTATTCTGGCGCAGTTTGCCGATGATACGGAGCTGACCACTCACCCGAATCTTTGGGGAGTTTCCGAATTTCACTTGGTCACTGAAACATTAGAAAGAGGGATCCAGTCCATTATTATCGGCGAGAAAACTCCCGAGCAAGTGGCCGGGGAAGTGCAAAAAGTTAAAGAAAGAGAATTGCTGAAAAAGAGAAAATAGCAATGGGATGACGTGGTTTGGTCAGGGTAAGGATGGCTGTTTTGTCATCGGATCAGGGTCACGTTTAAGACGATGGATGTGATCGAACAATGATACGTGCTTCGTAACGGCGACCCTCACCAAAAGAGAAAATGAGACTCGAACCTACTTTTAAATCTACTTTAGAAAATTACGGGTTTATCTTCCCGGCTGTTTTGATTTTTTCCATATTCTATGTCTATCCTTTCCTTCAGATTTTTCATTTAAGTTTTTTTGAGTGGGATGGCATCGTTCCCTTTAAGGATGCCGTCCTTGTGGGGTGGGGCAACTTCAAAGAAATATTTTTTCAGGACTCCAACTGGTGGCAGGCCATGCGTAATGCCGGTTCTATCACGGTCGTTGCCCTGACTTTTCAGAATATTCTGGCGTTTCTGTTGGCTCTGGCTTGCGACCGCGAAATCCGCATGAAGAATTTTTACTGCCTGATATTTTTTATTCCGGTGGTTCTCTCTGAAATCGTCGTCGGCATGACGGGGCGTTTTCTTATCAATGATTTTGACGGCGCCAATGTGGTGAACCGGATGCTGGGCTCCCTCGGGTTGTCGCATCTTGCGCATCACTGGCTGTCTGATCCCCATACCGCGCTGGCAACAGTGGCCCTTGTCCATAGCTGGAAAGGCTTTGGCTGGGGGTTTCTTATTTTCTTGGCCGGTTTGCAGACGATTCCGCGCGAACTTTATGAAGCAGCGCGCGTGGACGGGGCCAGCACCTGGGAAACTTTTCGCAAGATCACTATTCCCTTGATAATGCCGGTCATAGGGCTGGTAGCGATTCTGACCGTATTGGGAACCATGCAGATTTTTGCTTTAATTATCGGGCTTGTGGGGGGAGAATTTGCCGGGCATACGTCCGTGCCGGTATTGCGGATTTTGGCCTCGATGCAAGGCTCATCGCGTTTTGGTTATGCCTGTGCCCAAGGGATGACTTTTGGGATGATCCTGATAGGTGTTTCTTTCTTCCAATATAGATTATCCAGAAGGGCAAAGGCTTAAAAGATGTTAGGGACACCCCCCATAAAAAGCAATAGTTATTATAAGGCACAAAGGGTGGCCTTGAATGCAGTGATTCACCTTTTTCTTATCGGCGTGGCTATCACTTGCCTGTATCCGTTATTATGGATGGTTTCTTCAAGCCTGAAGACCCAGCATACGATTTTTACGGATATTTCTCTCATTCCGTATCGGGCCCATTTTGAAAATTACCTCAATGCCTGGCACGGAGGAGGGTTTGGCCGCTATTTTTTAAACAGCATCTTTTACACAGTGTCCGTGGTGGTCGGCATCCTCGTTGTTGCGTCCTTGGCCGCGTATGCTTTTTCGCGTTTCCGGTTTCGGGGAAGGACAGTGTTATTTATTATGTTCATGGCGGCGATGATGATCCCTGTCCCAGGGAGCTTTGTGGCTTTGTTCGTCCTGTTGAATAAATTACATCTGCGCAATACCCCGCTGGGTTATATCCTGTGCATGATTAACGTCGGGCTTCCGATGAGCATATTTTTGCTCAAGACCTTTTTTGATACGATGCCAAGAGATCTTGAAGATGCGGCGCGCATCGATGGCTGTTCCAAGATAGGCATGTGGCGGCATGTGGCCTTGCCCCTGGCCAGACCCGTGCTGGCGGTGGTAGTCGTCTTTAACGCCCTGAACGTCTGGAACGAATATTTGCTGGCCCTGATCGTATTTGACGACAAAAATCTGATGCCCCTTCAACGGGCGCTGATGCTGTTCCGGGGAGAGTTCCTGACGAATTACCCGCTTTTGATGGCCGGCTTGACGATAACGGCCGTGCCCATCATCATCGTGTATCTGTTGATGCAGAAGCATATCGTCAGGGGCGTCACAGCGGTATTCGGATGATTGCCGACCTGTGGAAGGTGCCCGGCGACCCGCATTGCTTCGAATATTTATATTTGATATAATACGTTCTCTCTTGTCAGTGATCTGCTCCTTGGGGAAGGGATCCCCGGGGTTTCACAGGGAAAGACGGAGGTCGATGAATGGGACAGCCAACGGGGAAGCCAGAACATCATATGACAGCCCCAAAAGACCGCGTTCCTATTTTTCAAAAGTTCATATACAGCATAGGAGCGTTTGCGAACACGGCTCAGGCTGCTTTTATCGGGCAGATGGTTATTGTTTTAAACCTCGGATTAGGAGTGAACCCGGCTTTAGTGGGTTTAGTAGGCGCCATTCCCCGTATAGTTGATGCCATATCTGACCCCATAACCGGGTACTTCTCCGATAATCTGCGTACCCGCTGGGGACGCCGCAAGCCACTCATATTGTTCGGGGCTATCACCGGGGGGGTCTTCTATGCATTGATGTTCCAGCTTTATAAGGGGCATAGCGAGATCTATTATTTTTGGTACTTTTTACTGTTCCAGATCCTTTACTTCGTCGGCTTCACCTGTTTTTCCATCCCCTGGATCGCGCTCGGTTATGAAATGACCCCCGATTATCATGAGCGGACCCGGTTGCAGGCGGCGAGCAATATCGCGGGACAATTGCCATGGCTTATTGCTCCCTGGTGCTGGGCCATCATGCACAACCAGGGTTGGTTCCCGGATATCGTTGTTGGCGGACGGGCCCTGGGCGTTATTATCGGTGTCGTTATTGTCGGGTGCGGCATCCTTCCGGCCCTCTTTAATAAAGAATATTTCCATAAATTGCCGAAGCCTGATGTTAAGGGCGCCTTGAATGTGGCGAAAGACTTCTTTAAGGGAGCCTTCATCACCCTGAAATGTAAGCCGTTCGTCAAGCTTTGCGCCGCCACTTTGCTCATCTTCGGCGGATTCATGTGTGCGTCAGCTTTTACCCTCTATGTTGTCTTCTTCTATGTCTTTAAAAACTCTCCCGTGCTTGATCAGGCCTATGCCAAAGGCGGCCTTTTGCTCGGCCTCTACGGCACGTTCAGCGCACTCTGTACCCTGGGCGTCATTTCTTTGACCGCATGGCTGTCCAGAAAGATAGGCAAACGCAACACGTTTCTTATCACGATCCCTATTTCGATCGTGGGTTACGCTTTGAAATGGGTAGGGTACAATCCCGATCACCCCTATTTATTGTTCATTGCCGCTCCTTTTATTACTTTCGGATTAGGATCCCTTTTCACGCTGATGAACTCCATGGTCGCCGATGTCTGCGATTTTGACGAACTTCAGACCTCCGCCCGGCGCGAAGGCATGTTCAGCGCCGCGTACTGGTGGATGGTCAAGCTGGGGGTAGCACTGGCATCGCTTATCTCCGGGCTCCTGATCAACGCGACCGGTTTTCGGCAAGAGCTGGGCCTGGCCCAAACGCCGCACACCTGGTTGTGGCTGAGGATCTATGATATCGGCATTCCGATAGTGAGCTCGCTGGCCGCCATCTTCATCATCAAGTCCTTTACCATCACCGAGGCCAAGGCCCACGAGATTCGCGTGCAGGTCGAGCGTCGCAGAGGAGAAAGGCGCGAAGAAGAGAGACGCGTGGAAGAGGAGAGGCGAAGGACGGAACGACGCAGGCAGGAACAGGAGTGATCCCAGGATGAAATTATACAAGGTCCGTGCGAAGCGAAGCAAAGTTTCCCCGGAGGGGACAAGGTTATCCCTTGGCTTCGCTTGGGGACCCCTTCGGTCGCGAGGCCCGTGCGAAGCGAAGCAAAGTTTCCCCGGAGGGGACAGGGTCGCAGGTCTTCTGTTTTTAATGGTAACTTATGCCCTAGCGACCTTGTGTCTTGGTGATCTTGTGTATGCTCAAGAAGGTAAACCCACGTCAACAGAGCTCATCACAAAGGCACGGACGGCACAAGCGCAGAAGAATTACGAAGAAGTTTTTATGTACACCCAAGAGGTTATCGACACTTACAAAGATCGGGCAGAAAAAGAACAGGTTTCTTTAAAAGAGTTTCCCAAGAGCAAGCAGGAAATTGAAACGGTGCAACGTCTTAATGATGTGGCGACCGCTTTCTTTATCCAAGCGGAATCTTATCGGGATCAAGGGAAAATTCAAGAGGCGATCAAGAGTTTTAAGACGGTTGTGGAAAAATATGGTTATGCCCAGGCCTGGGACCCGCGCGGCTGGTATTACAAGAGCGCGGAGGTGGCTCAGGAAGGCATCGACCGCCTCGAGGGCCGCGACCCCGAAGCCGAGAAGTGCGGTGCCATCCCGTCGACGAAGATCGACCTTCACGATCCGGGCACCGAAGAGATCGTGGACTACGAGAAGTACGGCATCTTCACGGGCATCGGCACGAAGGACTACAAGTATACGGTGACCGACCAGGCGGGCCTTGCCGAGGCCGTCGGCGAAGGGATCCACCCGAACACGGCGAGTGTGCGCTTCGACCCGCAGTTCCAGACGGTGCGTAAGGAGAAGCGGCTCGCCGGCAGCCACTGGGGCTTCGTCCGTTCGCCCGATCTGCAGGCGGCCTTTATCAAGTGGGCGCTCGCCCCGGAGCCGCCGGGCGTCAAGCTCTTCTACACGGGCCTCATCCTTGAGAAGTCCGGCCTCATCAAGCATGCGATCAAGGCCTATTACGCCATCGTCGTTCACTACCCGCAAACCGTCGGCTGGACCTACTGGCACACCCCGTGGTACGTCGGCCAGGCGGCGATCGCGCGCATCAAGTATCTGTGCCAGAAGGTCCCGCAGGTCAACATGAAGCTCGAGGGCGCCTCGATCCGCGTCGCAAACGGCTACGATAAGGATATCTCGGACGACGTCTTCGTCGTCACGCCGGGCCGGATCGTCAAGGACCACATGCCCGAGACGCTCTTCGACCGCCTGAAGAGGTTTTTCCACGTCCGCCAGCAGAAGAACCAGGTCAAGCGCACGCTGGGCAGGGGCTTGGTCCATTTCGTCCAATACGCCAACGGCGACTGGGAGCTTTTGGTCGACGGCCGGCCCTATGTCATCAAGGGCATCACCTACGCCGTCGTCAAGGTCGGCCAGAGCCCCGACGACGGTTCGCTCAAGAGCTGGATGGAATACGACTATGACGGCAACGGCCGCTGCGACGGCCCGTATGACGCCTTCGTCGACAGCAACCTCAACAACAAACAGGACAGAAACGAGCCCGCTGTCGGCGACTTCGAGATCTTGAAGCGCATGGGCATCAACACCATCCGCCTCTACCACCAGTCCCAAGTCCTCGACAAGAAGATCCTGCGCGACATGTACAAGCGCACGGGCATCCGCGTGATCATGGGTGACTTTCTGGGCAAGTACGCGCTCGGCTCCGGCGCCAACTGGTTCGAGGGCACGGACTACGAGAACCCGGAGCACAAGAAGGCGATGCTCGCCTCCGTCAAGAAGATGGTCCTGGAGTTCAAGGACGAGCCGTACATCCTGATGTGGCTCCTCGGCAACGAGAACGTCTACGGTGTCGCCTGCAACGCCGACAAGAAACCGGGAGCCTTCTTCAAGTTCCTCAACGAGGCGGCGCTCCTGGTCAAGGCGCTCGACCCCGAGCATCCCGTGGCCGTGGCGAGCGGCGACACGCTCTTTCTGGACGTCTACGGCAAGAACGCCCCCGACGTCGACATGTTCGGCGCCAACGTCTACCGCGGCGACTTCGGCTTCGGTTCTTTCTGGGAGTCGGTGAAACAGGAGACAGACCGCCCCGCCTTCGTCACCGAGTACGGCTGCCCCGCCTATATTTATTGCTTTTCGCGCGAGGAGGCCGAGGAGGAGCAGGCGCAGTACCTGACGGGATGCTGGGAGGACATCGAGGCGAACATGGCCTTTGCGGACGGCGCCGGCAACGCGATCGGCGGCGTCCTTTTCGAGTACCTGGATGAGTGGTGGAAGGGGTACGAGCCCACGGTCCACGATACGAAAGGGTTGTGGATCGGGCCGTTCCCCGACGGGTTCATGCACGAGGAGTGGCTGGGCGTCGCGGGTCAGGGCGACGGCACCTTAAGCCCCTTCCTTCGGCAGTTACGTAAGAGTTACTACGCGTATCAGAGGCTGTGGAAGAGGTAAGGACCGAAATCCGAGATCCGAAATCCGGGTCCGAATGATCCTTGCCGGGTTTCGGTCCTCGGACCTTGGGACACAGCGGACACAGAAGAAGGCCTACGAAAGAGATCCGGGATCGGTGGGCCTGAAGTCAGGTTTTGTTTTTTCGGACTTCGGCCTTCGGACATCGGGCCTTGGTATTTACAAAACGGAGGTGCACCATGAAAAAGGTATTAAGCATCTTCCTGCTGGCGGCGCTCGTCGCGTTCTGTCGGCAGGGTCTGTATGCCGAGGAGGCCAAATCCTTCTGTGTGTATGCGGACAGCAAGTCCCCGGACAACCATTACATCCCGTCTGGCTGGATGGGCGACTCAGGGGACATCTCGATGGACGGCAAGTACATGGGCGAGGCCCACGGCGGGACGACCTGTATCAAGTTCGTCTACACGGCCAAGAGGTCAGGCGGGCAGGGCTGGGCCGGCGTCTACTGGCAGAACCCCGCTAACAACTGGGGCAGCAAGAAGGGCGGCTTCGACCTGACGGGCCTGAACAAGCTCACCTTCTGGGCCCGCGGCGAAAAGGGCGGCGAGATTATCGACAAGTTCTGCGTCGGCGGCACCAAGGGGACGTATCCGGACACGACGGAAATGTCGATAGGTCCTCTTGAATTGACGTCCACGTGGCAGCAATACACGATCAACCTGACGGGCAAGGACCTCTCCTATATCGTCGGGGGGTTCTGCTGGGTCGCGAACGCCGACTCCAATCCCGAGGGGCTGACGTTCTATCTCGACGACATCCTCTTTGAGGAGGATGCGACGCTGAGGCCCGAGACGAAAAAGGCCGAAAGCATGCCCTTTTACATCTACGCCGACAAGGGCGGGATGGTCAATCACTTCATCGTCTCGGGGTGGATGGGCGATTACAGCGACCTGAAGATCAATATCGGCTCCGAGGAGAATCCGTATTTCGGTGAGACATGCATCCGGATCACGTATCTGCCCGACGCCACCAACGGCGCCCGCTGGGCGGGGATCTACTGGCAGAACCCGGCGAATAATTGGGGCGGTGTCGATGCCGGTTTTGACCTTTCTCGCGCCAAGAAGCTGACGTTTTGGGCGAGGGGGGAGAAAGGCGGCGAGCGCATCGAAGAGGCCAAGGTCGGCGGGATCATGGGCGAGTACTCCGACTCGGACACGGCCGGCATCGGTCCCATCGTTCTCGAGAAGGACTGGAAGAAGTACGAGATCGACCTGAGCGGCAAAGACATGTCGTATATCATCGGTGGTTTTTGCTTCTCGACGAACCTCGACGTCAATCCCGAGGGCGCGACGTTCTACCTGGACGAAATCCGGTACGAATGACACTCAGAGACCAGGTCTTTGAGTGTCAAAATATGACACTCAAAGACCTGGTCTAGGGTGTCACTTTAAGGATATATGCTCAAGAGGTTTTTTGCGATAGCATTCCTGGCGGGGGTCTTTGTCGCTACCGTCGGCATGGCTAAGGTGCCCAAGGGCAAGGTCTCTATCAAGACGCTCAAAGGCCGACGCTACCGGTTGATGGTGGATGGCAGGCCTTACGCGGTGAAGGGCGTCTGTTACAACCCGATCCCGATCGGCCGGTCGCACGATTACGACTTCTGGAATGACCCCAACGAGCCTTGGCTCGTCGACGGCGCGCTGATGCAGAAGATGGGCGTCAACACCGTACGCGTCTATCAGCCCGGCGATGACCTCGAGGCGACGAAGCGGGTCGTGCGCGCCCTTTACGAGAAATTCGGCATCCGCACCATCATGGGGCACTGGCTGGGGTTCTGGAACTACCCGGCGCCCTTTTACGACGATCCGGCGTTCCGTCAGAGGGTCAAGGACGACGTCCTCGCGATGGTCGAGGCGCTCAAGGACGAGAAGGGTATCCTCTTCTGGTGCCTCGGCAACGAGAATAATTTGTCGTTCGGAGGGAACATAAACCCCTGGTCGAGCGAGCGCATCGACCGCATCAAGGATTCCCAGCGGTGCCTGTTGATGCGCGCCGAGGTCTACTACGCGCTCGTCAACGACATCGCACAGGCGGTCCACGAGGCCGACCCGGATCACCCCGTGGCCATGGGTAACGGTGAGACCGCCTGCCTCGACGTCGCGCGGACGTTCGCGCCGGACGTGGATATCCTGGGCGTCATCATGTATCGCGGCAAGACGTTCGGCAATATCTTCCATGCGCTGCGCAGCACCTACGACAAACCGCTTGTCTTCGTCGAGTTCGGCGCCGACGCCTACAACGCCGTCGAGGGCAAGGAAGACGAAGAGATGCAGGCGTTCTTCCTGAAAGGGCAGTGGACCGAGATCATGGCCAATCTTGCCGGTAATCCGAAGGGTGTGGGCAATTGTTTGGGCGGGACGATGTTCGAATGGACGGATGAGTGGTGGAAGCACAACGAGTGGGACGTCGCCGCCGCGTCGCGCCACGACACGGAGTCCAACTGGTCCAACGGCGCCTACTACATGGACATCAAGGTCGAGCGCAACATGAACATGAACGAGGAGTGGTTTGGCATCGTGCGGCTCTCGCAGGAAGAAGAGGGTGGCATCGACAAGCGTACGCCCCGCAAGGCGTATTACGAGATCCGTAACCTTTGGAAGGGCAAAAAGATATGACACACCATCGTCAGGCGGCGTCGGCCATCCATCGTCGGAGCATTTGGGGGGCTGTCGCCTTTTTATTTTTTGCCGTCGCCGTGAGCGCCTTCGCAACGGGGGACGGGAGACAGGACGCCGGGGCCGGGACGCAGGAAGCCGAGGCCCAGCCCCAGGAGGTCTCCTTAAAAGCTCAGGCGGCGACCTATCTCTCCGCCAACGATTACGACGGCCTTTATGATTATCTGAGCGGTCTCATCGAAAAAGACGAGACAAACGCCGCCGCCTACTTCTACAGGGCCCTGGCGCGCATTGAACAGATCGCGTCTTGGAAGAAGATAAAAAACTGGGAGGGCGTGTACGATATCGGCCCCACGTACCAGGAAGGCATCGCGGCAGACCTCGACGCGGCCGAGAGGGCGGCGGGGGAAGACGCACCCATCCTTTTCGGCATCGCCTTCGTGCGTTGGCGTGCGGCGCAGGAAAAGGAGGGCGAAGAGACATACGCTCTGTTTGACGCTGTTGTCGCAGGGGCGGATAAGGCGGCGGCCTCCGAAGAGGGCCTGGCGATGGTCAAGGAGGCGGCTGACGAAATCAGGGGCCTTGAGGATAAAAATTTGAGCCGCAGGCTGTACAGCGTGTACGTCGACCATTTGGCGGGATCGGAGATGCCGCGCGAGATGATCCTGAAGAGCGCCGACGTCTTTCTTGAAGAGGGCAACCTGTATCTGGCCAAGTCGATGTACGGCATTTTCCTGGAGGGTATCGAGGACGATAAGGTCCGGGCCGAGGCGATGGTGGAGATCGCCAATCGCTTCGCGCACCGGGGAGACGTCGAAGCCCTCGATCCCGTCTACGCGCAAGAACTGTATCAGAAGGCGATGGACCTGGGGGGCTCGCAGGTTTTTGATCAGGAAGGCGCCTACCGGCGGGCCTATAATCTGGAGCGGTTGAAGGATTACGAGGGCGCGCTGGAGAGTTACGGGGAGTGGATGGCATCGTATCGTTCATCCGATAGCGCGCGCGCCGCACAGATCCTCTTCCGCGAAGGGGTGCTGACGGCGTACGGCCTCGCGGATACCGAAAAGGCAAGGGCGTTCTTTCAGGACATCGTCGATAATTTTGCCGACGATCCGCTCGTCGTCTCGGCCCAGTATCACCTCGGGCTGTTGGCGCAGGGGGCCCGGGAGTCTGACGCCGCCAAAGAACATTACACCGCGGCGCTTTCCCGGGCGAAAGCAGCGGGTCTGAGCGAGGACAGTGAGATCGTCGTCCTGGCGAACGCGCGCCTTGAAGAGTTGAAAGAAAAAAAGCCCATGGCCTACGGCCTGCGGCTCTTTTTTGAGGGGACCTTCGGCAGGGACGGGGAGACGCCGATGCCGCTGCACGTCGACCTGACGGGGCGGCCGTCCCTGATGGCGGTTGACGACGACGTACGCTTTGTGGTGACGACGTCCAACCCAATGACGGGCTGCCTGATGCCGGATTACGCCTATGAGTGGTCCAACGAGCTGGGGGGTCTTGAGAACGTTCCCAATGCGTCCGATCTGACCACGAACTACGAAGAGCCCGGCCTTAAGGTCGCCTTCGTCGCGGTGGTCGACGCCGCAGGTCCGGAAGGGGTCGGTTTCGACATCGTGCAAGTCGAGTGAGCGTGTTGTAAACAGGAAACAAGCGGGGCTTCAAAACGCTATGCCAACGTATACGTCTGATCAGAAGGTGAAGTCGGGTGTGCCGCTCGGGGGCCTGGGCGCGGGAAAGCTGGAGATCCTGCCCAACGGACTCCTGGACAACTTTACCTTTTTGAGCGGATGCCACAACCCGGTGACGTCGGTCGTCGACGGCGTGCCGCAGGGGATCCCCGGTTTTCACTTTGCCCTGATGGTCCTCGACAAGAAGCGATCGTCCGCGCGCTGGCTGCAGACCGTGCCCATGGCGGAGGACCCGACCGTCACACGCATCACGTACAGGGGGATGTTTCCCTTTGCGGAGCTCTCTTACGAAGACGCCACCCTGCCGGTGCGCTGTGAGCTGGAGGCGTACGCGCCCTTCATCCCGAAAGATGAGAAACACTCGGGGCTGCCCGCGGCGATCTTTCGTTTCAAACTGAAGAATCCCTGGGCGCGTCCGGTCACGGCGGCGCTCTTGATGACGGGCCGCAACATCGTCGGCGAGTGGGGGGTGGGTCGTTTCAATCAGGTCACGGAGACGAAGGATGTCCTCCACGTGAGTTTTTATAACAAGAAGACCGCAGGGCACGATCCGCTCGCCGGCGAGATGTGCCTGAGCCTCTTAAAGAAGTCTTCGGTCGAGGCGACGTATCTCGGCGAATGGAATATGCAGAAGAAGCCCTTCGTCTTTGACGCCAGGGCCCTGGACTGTCGCGGGGCGTGGGAGTCTTTCCGCCGCGACGGGAAGCTGCCCAACACGAACTCCGAACAGGTCGTCGTTTCCGAGAGCGTCCAGCTCGGCGGGGCGCTGGCGGCGCGCGTCACCTTGAAGGCGCGCTCATCGAGCATCGTCACCTTTATCGTCTCCTGGTGCTCGACGGCCGCCGGTGAAGGCCGGATGTATCACCATTACTTCCGCGGCGCCCGGGAGGCGGCGGCCTACGTCGCGGCCCGGGAGAAGGAGTTCTACGAGAAGACGCGCGCCTTTGTGAGGTCCGTCGAGCTGCTGAAGTGCGACGGGTGGCTCAAGGACGCGCTCCTCAACAACCTTTATCCCTTCTCATCGTCGAGCGTCTGGACGAAGCGTCACCGCTTCGGCGTCTTTGAGGCGCCGCAGGTCTGTCCGTTGTGCGACACGCTCGACGTGCGTTTTTACGCGTCGTTGCCGCTGCTGCATCTGTTTCCGGCGCTGGAGACGCGCGCCCTGATGCAGTTCGCCGAGGCCCAGCGGCCGCAGGGATATCTGCCGCACGACCTGGGCCACAAGCGCACGGACCTGCCGTCCAATAGCACGAACGGTCTGTTGTGGAAAGATCTGAATGCCAATTTCATCCTTCTGGCGTACCGCGATTATCTGTGGACGAAGGACGAGGCGTTCCTCAAGAAAATGTATCCTTTTATCAAAAAGGCCTTTTACTGGCTGGCGGGGACGGATAAGAACAAGGACGGCTTGCCGGATGAAGAGGGCGCGGACCAGACGTTTGATCTCTGGGATTTTTATGGTGCCGGCGCGTATGTCTCGGGCCTCTTTCTTGCATCCCTGCTTGCTTTGGAGAAGATGGCGGCTTTGATGAAGGACGCGGCCCTGGCCAAGGAGGCCCATCAGTGGTTCCGTAAAGGCCGGGCAAGTTTTGATAAAAAGTTGTGGAATAAAAGCTATTACATGGCGTATAATAATGCCCAAGAAAGCCTTACGGAAAAACAGCTGGCTCATCACATCAGGGCGCGCAAGGTGAGTCCGTCCTGCACCGCCGCTCAGCTCGTCGGGCAGTGGGCCGCCCACGTCCTGGACCTGGGTTATATCGTTGCGCCGGAAAAGGTTAAGAAGGCGGTGGCGACGATTTTAAAGCGCAACGCACAGGCATCGGCATTCGGGGTCGTGAATGCCGTAACGCCTTCCGGCGAAAGAGATAAGTCCAACTGGCATTCTCAGCACTGTTGGTTTGGGTTGGCCTACGTGGTGGCGGGTCTGGCCATTTACGAGGGGTTTGAAAAAGAGGGGCTCGAGCTTGCCGAGAAGGCCTGGAACGCGGCAAGCGTCCACGCCCTGAATCCCTGGAACCAGCCCGACATGTATTCCGCCACGGACGGCACCTATCTTTTCGGCGACCATTACATGCGTAACATGGTGGCCTGGTCGCTGTTAGGGGCGTTGGGGAAAAAACAAAGAGAGTGCGCTGCCCTGCTGGAGTCCTTGAAATGAAAGAGATGACCTTCCGCAGCGAAAACCTTTCCGAACGCGCGCGCAAGAACCTCTTCATCCTTGACGCCATCCGGCGCCGCGGCCCCATCAGTAAGACCGATATCTCGAATGTCATCGGCCTCAACGTCGTCACCATATCCAATTACATCGAGGATTTCTTAAGACAAAAGATCGTCTTTGAGAAAGAGTACGACATCTCCAAGGGCGGCCGGCGTCCTTTGCTTCTGGACCTCAACGCCTCGGCGGGCTATGCCGTCGGCATCGGCATCAACCTGTTGAACACCATCGGCGTGCTGACGGATTTGAGCGGTCGTATCCTGCACAAGGTGACCCGTAACAAACCCGGCGGCACGGCCAAGGACGTCGTGGACGCGCTCCTTGACACGCTCTCAAGCCTCCTGGAGATGGCCGGGCCCATGCGCGAGCGCATCCGCGGGGTGGGCGTCGGGATCGGCGGGGTCGTCGACGCACAACGCGAGAAGGTCCGTTGGCCGGAGAAGATGGACGACGGCTACCATTACGCCGACGTGACGGTGCCGCTCAAGGATATCCTCGAGCGGGAATTTCAATTTCCCGTGAAAATCGACAACGACGCGACGCTGGCGTGCTTCGGGGAGCAGTGGCTGGCCCTGGAAGCCGACGTGCGCAACCTGCTGTACATGTTTTCGGGCGTGGGGTGCGGCATCATGATCAACAACGAGGTCTACGGCGGGGTCACGGGCTGCGCCGGCGAGGTAGCCATCCACAGCGATAAGAAAGAGGCGCCGTACTTCCTCGAACGCTGGGAGGCGGACCTGAACATCCGGGCGGATTACATCAAGCGCCTCACCTTGAAGAGCGGCGTGAAGAGCGACGTCGGAAAGACCGGCTCCGAGGCGTCGTGGGGTCACATCACCCTTGCCGATGTTTTCGAAAACGCCCGTCAGGGCGACGCGCTCGCGCTCGAGGTGGTCCGTGAGGCGGGGCGGCGCTTAGGCATGCGCGTGGCGTACCTCGTAAACTTTTTGAATCCTGAAATGGTGATCATCGGCGGCGGCATCGAGCAGGCCGGGATCGTCCTGATCGAAGAAGTCAAGGGCGCTGTCAGCGAGTGGTGCTTTGAGGAAGCGGCCAGCGCCGTGAAGATCGTGCCCTCGCGCCTGAGCGAGGACGCGGTGGCCTTGGGGGCGGCCAGTCTCATCATCCGTCACGTCTTCTCGGAGATCAATGAGTGACTCCGACCCCTCTCGATTCTCACAACTGTCTGAATGAGAAGAGGTAATATTCCCAAAAGGCCCAAAAATATCTTGCATGCCCTTTGGGAATATGTTATATGTAGAGTCAATGAGGAGGTGTGATGAACGCTAAGATAAAGATTTTGCTCATCGCGCTGGCAGTCATCTGTGCCATAGCCCTTGTCATCGCCTTCCACCTGAACGGCCTCTATAAATCCCTTACCTACCAATACGAAACCAAGCAGACTGAGTTTGAAAACGAGCGCACCGCGCTCAACAAGCAACTGGCGTCTTTGAGTCAGGCCAAGAAGAAGCTAGACGTGGAGATGGGGGACCTCAAGGCCAAGTACGACGCCCTCACCCAGGAGCACGAGAGCCTCAA
>CAZCSY010000002.1:0-41143 GCA_964501505.1 uncultured Planctomycetia bacterium | reverse complement strand
GTGCCATAAAGACTTCTACGGCGAAAAGGACACGTACGGCATTTATACGTCTCCCGCGATCCAATATCCCAAGACCATGAAGATCGGGGACGTTTACGAGCGCACGGCGCTGCATGAGATCTTCGGGAGCAAAGACGACGCCCTCCTTGATTCGGCCGAGGAGAACCTGCAATTCACTCTCCTGGGGAAGGAAGACATCAGTGTCCCCGCAGGCACATTTAAAGACTGCCTCAAGACATTGACGGATTTGCGGGTTTTTGACAAGGATCGTACCGAGAGCCGGCACAAGATCGCCTTGGAGTGGAGCGCCAAGGGGGTCGGCCTCGTGAAGGCGATCACCGTGGAGTTTGGGCGGGGTAATTTTATCCGTTTGGAAGAAGGGCAGTTAAAGGAGTTCGTGAAGCCGGAGCCACCGAAAGAAGGGGCCAAAGTCAAAAGATAGACGGCTTCTTTATTCGAGAATGATGGCGGCTGCGCACGAAGAGAGCGTTCGTGCGCAGCCGTTTTTTTTGGCTGCGCGCCGGCGGGCTAAAAAATGAGACAAAAAAGATCCGAGCATTTTTATCTCAAATTTTGAGACAAAAATACGCGCAGCATTTTCGTCTCACGCTTTGATATGTGTTGCAGGGGGTTTTTGTTTGGGATAGAATAGGAAGACAAAGTCCATGTTTTCTATCCTCCCGCCCACGCCCTTGGGGCGCCTGCCCGGAGACCATAACCTATGGAAAAAGCGTTTTTTGTGACGAATACGCAGGCCCTGGCAGAGATCCCGCACGGGTACGCGCGTCTTTATTTCGGCATCGAGTTTTGCGAGCGGCTGCTGCCCACACAGGAGGAGCTCGGTCGGGCGCTGGATGTTGCCGGGCAACGCAAGATGGCCTTCACCTTCGTCACGCCCTTCCTGACCGACGCTGGCCTGGAAAAGGCAGAGGCGCTGACGGCGTTTCTTCGGGATGCCGGCGAGGACATTGAAATCGTGGTCAACGATTTCGGGTTCCTCCACGCCCTCAACCAGAAGGGGTGGAGGGGGCCGATCGCGCTCGGAAGACTGCTGACGAAGCAGAAGCGCGGACCGCGTCTCCTGAACATCGTCGCGCAACTCCCCGCCGAGGCGCTCGAGCACTTCAGGCAGAGCAACATCGACGCGCCGTCCACCGTCGAGATCCTCTCCCGGCTGGGCGTGGTGCGCGTGGAGCTCGATAATCTCCTGCAGGGCATCTCGCGGCCCGAACCCGTTCTCAAGGCGTCGCTCTACACGCCTTACGCCTACGTGACGACCACGCGCTATTGCCTGGCGGCCGGCTGCGAGACGCCGCGTCCCTTCCGTCGCGCGATCCGGCCGTGCGCCAGGGAGTGCCGGAAATACGAATTTACCTTGTCGCACAAGGCCATGCCGGTACCGTTACTCCTGAAGGGAAACACGCAGTTTTTGGTCAACGACTCTCTCCCGGACGATCCGGAGGCGCTGAAGATCGACCGCCTCGTCTTTCAACCGCACATCCCCTTATGAAGGTTGTTCTCGTCAACCCCCCGACCGACCACGCCATCAAGACGGAACTGCCGTGGTATATCGCCAGGGCCGCGGGCACCTTGCCGCCCCTGGGGCTGATGTATCTCGCGTCCTATTTGCGCCGCCACAACGACGGCTGTGAGGTCATGGTGTTGGACAGCGTCGCCGAGCGGCACAAGGAGGCGGACGTCCTTCGCGCCCTCTCCGCCTTCGGGCCGGATGTCGTCGGGATCACGGCGCACAGCCACAACCTCGTCGATGTGATCCGTCTGACCGCGGGGATAAAAAAGATCAACCCCGGCATCCACGTCACCCTGGGCGGTCCGCACGTCACGGTCTTCCCGCGGGCCTCGGCCGCCCTGGAGGGGGTGGACACGGCGGTCATCGGTGAAGGGGAAGTCGTCTTTTCCAATCTGGTGGCGTGTCTCTCCGGGGGAGGAGCCCCGGAGACGGTGGGAGGGATGTTTCTCAAACAGGGGGGGACGATCCTCTATACGGGCCCCGCGGCCGCGCCGCAAGACCTCGACGCGCTTCCCTTTCCCGAGAGGCGCGGCATGAACCTTTCCAGATACCGTTACGCCGTGAACGCGGCTGGCGGCCTCATGACGACGATGGTCTCCAGCCGCGGCTGCGAAGGCCGTTGCATCTTTTGCAGCACGCCGCGCTCGGCCTTCAGAAGGCGGTCCGCCGCGAACATCGCCGACGAGATGGAGGCGTGCGCGAAGATGGGTATCCGCGAGATCCACTTTGTCGACGATACCTTTAACGCCGAGCCCGGGCACGTCCTTCTCCTGTGCGATGAGATACGGCGCCGCGCGTTGTCCGTGCGCTGGGGCATACGGGCGCGGGCCGACGATCTCACGAGAGAATTGCTCGGGCGCCTGAAGGAGAGCGGCTGTCACCGTGTCGCCATCGGCGCGGAGACGTCGTCGGACGAGGGGCTGAAGGTGCTGGGCAAGGGCACGACGCTCGCCCAGGTGAAGGACGCCTTTGGGGGAGCCAGGCAGGCGGGCCTGACCACCGTCGCCTATTTCATGCTGGGCTGTCCCCACGAAAAGACCAGGGCCGACGTCGAGAGGACCATCGACTTCGCCCTCGAGCTGGATCCGGACTACGCCCTGTTCAACCTCCTCACCCCGTATCCCGGCACCCCGCTTTATGAAAGCGGAGTCAAGACAGGCGTCATCGCAAAGAACGCCTGGGCGTCTTTTGCCCGGGAACCGCGTAAAGATTTCCGCATCCCGTACTGGGAGGAGGGACTCAAAAGAGAGGAACTCGAAGAGTTATTGAGCCAGGCCTACCGGAGATTTTATTTGAGGCCGCGCTTCATCTTCGGGGCGCTGAAGAAGACCCGGTGGCCCGGAGCCCTTGTCCAGAAAGCAGGCGTCGGCCTACATATCCTGAAAGGGGCGCATTAGACGTGTCCGGTGAGACGCGCGACGGCATTCGTTCCATCCTTTACGTGTATCTGCCGTTGGGGGGCACCAGCAAGATATTCCCCTCGGGCCTGGCCTACCTGGCGAATCACGCCAGGAACAGGGGGCCGTCCCTGCGTCAGGAGATCCTCGATCTGTCCCTTTGCAACCGCAAGGCCCGCCGGCCGGCGTTAGCGAAAGCGATCCGGGGCTTCCGGCCCGACCTGATCGCCTTCTCCTGGCGTCAGGTCCGTTGCTTCGGCCCGGACCTCTATAATGACGACCTCAAGGAGCTGGAGTACTGTTCGAAGAAGATCCATCGCGCCCTCCCTTTCCTCTTGACGGGATTCTCGCGCTGGCGCGCGTACGCCGCGTGCGTAAGAGAGAATATCAGCTACATCACGTCCGCCTGCTCGGGCGGCGGCCCACCGTTTGTCCTCGTCGGCGGCTCGGGTTTCTCCGTCTTTTACAGGGACCTGCTGAAGAAGCTCCCGAGGCAGGTCCTGGGTGTCGTCGGCGAGGGCGAGGCCGTGCTCGGCGACCTGATCAGCGACAGGTCCTCCTGGCAGAAGATGATGGCCGACAGAGACGCGGCCCGGACGCCGGAGTTTCTCAAGAAAAGGCAGGAGCGCTATCTGGACGCGGCAAGGGACGTCAAGGCCGTTGACTATGAGTACATCGCCTCCATCTTCCCCGGCCATGAAGACTATTTCGGTGAGGCGATAGGCGTCCAGACCAACAGGGGTTGCGACCAGCGCTGCATCTATTGTCCGGACACCGCGCGCGACAGGAATGTCTGTGTCTCGCGCCATCCGTTCGACGTGGCCGAAGAGATCGCCCGTCTCAAGAAGGTCTTCAGGACGGATAGGGTCTGGTTCACGGACCGCCTGGTGGTCTCACGGCGCAACGCGGCGCCCTTCGCCCGCATCCTGGAGGAGATCCTGAAGCGGCCGCTCGCTATCCGCTGGAGCGGGTACATGCGCTCGGACGCCTTCACGCCGGAGCTGGCCTCGCTCCTGGTTCGCTCGGGCCTCGAAGATTTTATCGTTCCCCTCACCTCCGGCTCCCAGAGGGTGATCGATTCCCTGAAGCTCGGTATTGACATCGGTGAGGCGTTGCGGGGGTGCCGCCTGCTGAAAGAGGCCGGCTATGGGAATACCGTCAACGTGGAGTTTACGCCGGGCATCGTGGAGGAGACGGCCGGGGACGTCCGCCGGAGCGCCGCGGCCTACAAAGAGATACAGGACATCTTTGGCAGGGACCGCGTGCGCCTGACCCTCAACTTCTGCATCGTCCTGCCGGGCTCGGAGCTCGAGAGGGAACTTCTCGAAGCGAGGTACTTGCCTGAGAACTACGACGCGGTCTCTCTCAACCCGTTGACGATAAGAAAGTTCGCCTATATGGTGCCTTCCCTGCGCAAGGCGGTGAGGAAGGCCTACGCGCACGGCTACGCCCGGGCGGGTCTGGCCGGCAAGTCCCGGGAAGAACTGATCCTGGACTACCTGTGCGGTGAGATGACATGAAGATCGTATTTGTCTGCCAAGAGTATGAAAGTCTGGGCGTGGAGTATTTGTCTGCCTGCCTGAAGAAGGCCGGTCACCGCGTCGACCTGATCTTTGATCCCCATCTCCTTGCTTCTTATCTCCCGGAGACACATCCCCTCAGGCGGCCGCTTGCTACCCGGCGGATGGTCGTGACGAAGGTGCTCCAGGGCGGCTATGGTCTGGTGTGTTTTTCGGTCCCCTCCGATTACTATGGCTGGGCCTGCGGCATAGCCGGAGAATTGAAGAAAGGGGACCCGCAGCTGCCCATCGTTTTTGGCGGGGTCCACGTGACGGCCGTGCCGGAGCTTGTCATCGCCGAGCCTTCTGTTGACTATGCGTGCGTCGGTGAAGGCGAAGAGGCCATCGTGGAATTGGCCGGCCGCCTGGAGGGCAAAGAGGATCCAACCCGCGTGAAAAACATCTGGGCCAAAAAGGACGGGCGCATCATCAAGAACACACCCCGGCCCTTGGTCCAGGACCTGGACAGCCTGCCCTTTCCCGACAAGGAGGTTTTTTTTAATGCGTATCGGGGATTTTCGGAAAGCTACATGACGATGGCCAGCCGGGGTTGCCCCTACCTGTGCTCTTATTGTTTTAACAGCACGATGACGGATATCTATAACGGCGCCTGGGGGAGGGTACGCCGGCGCAGCGTCCCGCTCCTCATCGAGGAGCTCACGGCCGGCGTGCGCCGCTACAGGCCGCGCCTGGTCTTTTTCGTCGATGACGTCTTTACCTCTGATGAGAAGTGGCTGGAGGCCTTCTCGGCGGCATATGCCAGGCACGTGCCGGTGCCGTATTTCGTGTTCACCCACCCTTCGCTCATCACCGAAAGGAGCGTCGCCCTCTTGAAAGAGTCTGGTTGCAGCACCGTGAGCCTGGGGATCCAGACTGCGGACGCCGACCTCCGGGAGAAGGTCTTGTTCCGCAGGGAGAGCAATGCGCAGATCGAGAAGGCCATCACGCTGTTGGAAAGAGCAGGCATCTTTTTGCAGACGACCTCCATCTTCGGCCTGCCCGGCCAGGGCGTGGACAGCATGTTGGCGGATGCCGATTTCTTCAACAGAAACAGGGTCGATTTTCCCAGCGTCTATTGGCTGCGTTATTATCCCAGGACCAAGATCTGCGATGTCGCCGTCTCGCGCGGGGCAAAGAGCGCATCGGAGATGAGGCGGCTGGAAGAAGGGAAGGATTGCCTGCCGTTCTCCGTTAAGAGCACGACATTCCATAAGGAAGGGGCCAAGATAAGGAACCTGATCTATGTGAACATGCTGTTGCCGCAACGCGCGGGCGCCTTCATGATACGGCACAGGCTTCATCGGTTTATCCCCGCCGCAGGATGGTTCTATTTCCCCATGGTCGCCTTGCTGCGGTTCTCCAGAGACCAGCGGAAGAGGTGCTACACCCCCTTCCAGCTGCTCTTTGCCATAAAATTCAACCTTTTCTTTATGTTCCGAATCCTTTTCATGCGGTCATTATGCTCGACGAGGAGAGGCCTCTCATCTTTAAAGACGAGGTCCCCTCTCCCGGGCGTCCCGGTAAAGAGATGAAGATCCTTGCCCCTGTCTCCAGTCTTGAAGAGGCCAAGCGGGTCGCGGCCTGCGGCGCGGATGAGGTGTATTGCGGGATGCTCACCGAGCGGTGGCGGGCAGCGTACTCGCACCTGGCGTCGCCGAACCGCGTGGACCGCAGGAACGGGAACCTCGCGAGTCCTCAGGAGCTGCGGGGGTTGGTCGCGTGGGCGCACGCCAACGGCGTGAAGGTCAACGTGGCGCTTAATGCGCTGTATTCGCCGGCGCAGCAGGCGATGCTGCGTGCGGAGCTCGACGGCATCCTCGCCGCGGGCCCGGATGGCCTGATCGTAACCGACATCGGGCTCCTCGCTTTGTTGAAGCGTCGTGCCCTCGGGCAGGTCGCCGTCCACGCGAGCACGGGGCTGGGGGTCTTCAACTCTCAAACCGTCTCCTTCCTGAAGGCACAGGGCGTCGAGCGCATCGTCCTGCCGCGCTCCCTGAGCAAGGACGAGATCCGCGTGCTCGTCGAAAAGAATCCCGGCATGGCCTTTGAGGTCTTTGTCATGAACGGCCGCTGCCGCAACATCGACGGGTTCTGCACGTTCCAGCACGGCGTCTCGGACCTGCGCGCGTCGCGGCTGAACAGATTTTTTGTTTCTTCTCCCGCAGGGCACCGTCTCCAGGAGGCCCTCGTTGCGTCACCGCCCGCGTTGCGGAGATGGGCCATGGCGATGGCGGGCAGCTCGGTCTGCTCCACAGCCTGCGCGCTCGATTACAAGGTACGGCCCAGACACAAGAGCGCCTTGGGCGTCCCCGCGTTTAGCGACGACGCGCTCGACGCCATGTACAGTTGTGCCGGCTGCGCCCTGAGGGATTTCGCAGCGTGGGGTATCCGCGTCGCCAAGATCGTCGGCAGGACGTTCCCCATCGAGAGAAAGATCAAGGACGTCACGTATGTCAGGACCCTGATCGATGCCGCGCAAAAGGAAGGATTCAGCGCCGCGTCCTTCCATCAATGCGCGCGGGACGCCTACCGCCGCATCTACGGCAGGGATTGCCGTCAAAACTGTTATTACCCTCTCAGCGCCGGCCCGGCCGCAGGGACACGGATATGAAGATTCTTTTATTTATCGTCGAGAACCCGCCCAACATGCGCATCAAGGCCGGCGCGTTCGGCATCTCGCAACCGCTGGGCGCCGGCTATATCGCGAGCGTGTTGCGAGAAGACGGCCACGCGGTCAGGATCCTTGACAATAGCGTCGCCTCCCTCAGCCCGGAGGAGTTGAAGCGCTACGTCCTGGACTTCGCGCCTGACCTCGTCGGCCTTACGGCCTTCACCTTTTGCGTGAAGCGCTGTTTTGAGACGGCGCGCATCCTCAAGGAGACCGACCCCCGCATCAAGGTCGTCTTCGGCGGTCCGCACGCGACGTATCTCCCCGAGCAGACGCTCGCCGACCCGGGTGTCGACATCGTCGTGACAGGCGAAGGCGAGATGACGATGCGCGAACTGGCGGCGGCCTTGGCCTCCGGCACCTCCCTGGACGTCGTCAAGGGAACTTTGTATAAAGACGGCGCCGGTAAGATAATCCGCAACCCCGACAGGGAGCTGATCGACGACCTGGACTCTCTGCCCTTGCCGGCCTACGACCTCATGGAGATGGACCGGTACTACTCTTCCGTGAACCGGCGCTTCACGGATACCAGGTTCGGGGCCATCATCACGAGCCGGGGCTGTCCCCATCAGTGCACGTTCTGCAGCCACAAGATGTTCGGTAAGAAGCTGCGGATGCGCTCGCCCGAAAACGTGGCTGACGAGATCGCATTGCTTCAGGGGCGCTATGGCATCGGCGAGCTCATTTTTCTCGACGACACCTTCACGATGGACCGCCGGCGCGCGATCGGCATCTGCGACCTGATCGTCCGGCGCGGCCTCAAGGTCGTCTGGACATGCAACACCCGCGCGGACCACGCCTCCGGGGAGCTTTATGGGGCCATGTACCGGGCTGGCTGCCGGGGCCTGCACATCGGCGCCGAGTCCGCGTCCCAAGAGATGCTCGACAGGATGAAGAAGGGTATCACCGTCGAACAGATAACGAACGCCGTGGCGCTCGCTAAGAAGCACATCGGCCACGTCGTCTGTGGCTTCATCCTCGGCATGCCCGGTGACACCATGGAACGCGCCCTTGCCACGATCGCCTTTTCCAAGAGGCTCAACCCCGACTACGCCACCTTCAATATCGCCACGCCGGTGCCCGGTTCACAGATCTACGAAGACGCCGTCGCCGCCGGCCTGCTCGACCCGGCGCGGGCGCCGTGGGAGGATTTTCTGGAGCTCTTTTCGCCGGCCCCGCCGGTGCTGGAGCTCAGCGTCCTTTCGGCCGAAGATCTGGTGAAGCTGGCCAAGCGTGCCTTTCGGGAGTTTTACTTCCGGCCGCGATATATAGGGTCCCGGCTCGCTAAGATGCGCTCCGCCAAAGAGGCCTTCGAGCATCTCAGGGGCCTGTGGGCCATCATGAATTATGAGTTGCGCGCTACGGGCAGGAAAGGGGCTTGTCTGTATAGGGGGCGACGGCAGGCAGGGCAACGGCACACAGGGCAACGGCACGCAGGGCGACGGCACGCAGGGCGACGGCACGGAGAGCGGCGGCCATGAAGATATTGCTTTGTGTCCCTCGTGACCCCTTTGATCCGAGGGTCAGGCCGGCCGACCTTTTGATGCGCCTGAGGTCTTTTTCGGAGTTGCTGAGCATCGTGAGGGCGTTTTTCGCGAACCCGGGCTACGCGTTCACGAAGGCTCCTTGAGCCCGGCGTGCCAGGCGTCCATGGCAGCGCGAAAATCCCATCGGCAGCGCCAGCCGAGGTCGTGTTCGATTTTGGAGGGATCGCAGAGCCAGTAGAGGTGGGTCAGTTCGATGACCTTGTTCGCCAGCTGGGGTCTATGCGTCAGCGCGCCGGCGGCGACCCACAGGGGGATGCTCGCGCGCAGGAAAAGGCGGGGCAGGCGCACGCCGAGCGCGCGCCTCTTGATACGGGAGGCGATGGCCTCGATGATCTCCTCCCAGGGGTAGGGCCGACCGTCGCAGATAAAGTAAGTTTCTCCCGCGGCCTGCGGCCTCTGCGCCGCCAGCAGGAGGCCCTCGATGCAATCGTCCAGGCCGCAGAGGCTGGTGGTCCCTTGCCACAGGGGCTTAATGCCGTGCCGGATAAAGGACAGGATGTAGTCAAAAAATAGATTGCCCGGTCCGACGACGGTGGGCGGTCTCAGGATGACGGCCGGCAGATTGTCTTTAAGGCAGAGCACCGCCTCCTCGCCCAGGAGCTTGCTCTTGCCGTAGTGCGTGACCGGCCGCGGCGGGTCCGTCTCCCTGAGCGGCGTAGCGTCGGGGCTTGGCCCTGCGGCAGCGCAACTCGAGACATAGATAAATTTTTTCAAAGGGCGGTCTTCGGCGCGGCAGGCGGCGGCCAGATTTTTCGTGCCGAGGGCGTTGACCGCGTAGATGGTCTTGACGTCCCGGGCCCTCCGCGCCGCGGCCAGATGATAGACGTAGTCTTTGCCGGCCACGGCCGGATACAGGGTCCGGATATCCGTCACGTCGCCCTCGATGAGCCGCACGCCGGGACCGGTGCATGCGGCGGCCGCGTCCTTGTTCCTGACGAGGCACGTGATAGCGGCGCCCGTCTCGGTCAATCTCTTCACGAGCGGCCTGCCGATAAAACCCGTGGCCCCGGTGATGAGGATATTCATACGGGTACCATTATACCAAAAATGCCCCTCGTTTCCCTCTCGCGAGAGAGATTTTAGAGGAAGATCATGACGGGCACAAGGCCGATGCTCCTTTTAGAGAAGACGTGGTTCCCGGCGTCCCTGTTTTTCGTGGCGGCCCTTGTCTTTTGCGGACCCCTGTTCGTCCATCCCCTCAACTGGCCCACGGCGGGGTACCATGATTCGGATGAGATGCTGGCGTGTATGGCGACGGAGCGTCAGGCCTTCGTCGAGCACGGACAGTTCCCTTTCTGGACCCCCGCCATCGGGGGAGGGCAGGAGGCGGCCGCCCTCGTCTTCTCGCCCGCGTTGTCGCCCTTCTTTGCGGTCATCCTTCTGTTCGGCGAGCTCCTGGGCATCAAGATACTCGCGGTGCTCTTTCTCTTTTTTGGGTTGTGGGGCATGTACCTGTTGGCCCGGCACATCGGCTGCGGCCGGCTCGCCTCGTACCTGCCGCCTATCCTCTTTTTCTTCAGCAGCATCTACGCGCTCCAGGTCGCCGAAGGGGTTTATTATAATACCGCGCTCGCCTGGCTGCCCTGGGCGGTTCTGTTCTATCTCAGGTCCCTGCAGGACAAAAAATATATTTACGCCAGCGCTCTCTTCGCGACGCTGATCCTTTTCAGCGGCGCGGTCTACCCCGTTCTCTTTTATCTCTTCCTGTTTCTCTTCTTTTACGCGTCTTTTCGCGCCGCGTCGGAAAGGTCCTGGCAACCTTTGCGGCTCCTGCTCTTTCTCGGGCTTTTGGCGTTCGTCCTGGGGGCTGTCAAGATCCTGCCGTTGGCCGATAACGCGCGCAAGCACTTCGTCCTGCTGCCCACGAACCAGTACAATGACCTGCGGGTGCTGCTTTCCGCGCTCTTTTCCAGGCAGCAACTGCTCAGCATCCCCCGCGGTGATCTCTGGGGCCTGCCGCTCAATGTCAACTTCTGGGAGTTCCACGGGGCGTATGTCGGCGTCTTTCCCTTTGTCTTTTACATCGTTGCGCTTCTGCGCCTGGAGCGACGCCACGCGGCGCTCCTCGGCGCCGGAGGAGCCTTTCTGGCGCTCTATGTCCTCAATCTCGCCCCGCCGGCCCTGAAGGCGCCCCTTGACCGGATGCCCTTTTTGCTTTTCCTGATCGACCCGTCGCGGCTGGTCTGGATGTTTCTCTTTTCATTTTCTCTCATGGCGGGCCTGGGATTCGGTATAATAGAAAAGAGGATAGGCCGCGGCGGCCGCCGTTCCCTGAAGGGCGTCGGGCTCACCGCGCTGTGCCTGGTGGCGGTCGACCTCTTTTCGGTGAACAGCCCCATCCTGAAAGAGGCCTTTGGCCGAGCCCCGGAAGCGATCAGCCGCCGGCCGGTCTTCGTCCAGACCCGGGTGGAAGACAGCTTTAAGGAATCGAAGAAGTACCGCGTGATCCTGGAGAACCGGGGGCTGTGCGTTGATAATTACGAGATATACGGCAAGATCCTCTCTTTTTGCCACGCCGTGCCTTATGGCGCGCCGCGGTACAGGGGCGAGGTCTATCTTCAGAGCGGGGATGCCGGTCGGCTGCGCGGCGTCACGCGGACGCCGGACGTCGTCACCGTCGAGCTCGCCGAGGGGGCCGGCGACGACACGCTTGTCCTCAATCAGAATTATGATTCCGGTTGGCGGGTCCGGGGGCTCCAAGACAACAAGGTGCTCTGCACCGAGGGGCTGATCTCGGCGAGGGTCCAGCCGGGCGACAGCGGGACCGTGACCTTTGCCTTTTTTCCGGTCGCTTTTATCGTGGGCCTGTCGCTCTCTCTCGCCGGCGGGGCCGCTGTGTTGTTCCTGAGGGAACACAAGGTCTTCATCCACGTCCTGGGTCTTTTGGCCTGCGTGGGTCTGGCCGCTTGCTTTATCGCCGTCGTTGCCGTTCCGGCCGCCGAACGCGGCACACCGGCGATGTGCGGCCCGGCGCGGTATGACGCCGTCCGCGGGGTCCGGGCGTACCGGAGAGGGGACTTCTTTTTAGGGGCATCCTATCTGGAGTCAGCGACCGCCTATCTTCCGAACAGCGTCGCCCTGCACAGGAACCTCAAGGATATTTATGAGAAAACAGACAGGCTCCCAGACGCACTCTCGCAGCAGAGGGCGATCGACCGCCTCCTTCCGATGCCGTCCGGGGGACGTTTAACGGCCGCGGGGCGCTTGACGGCCGCGGGGTCCTCAGTGGCTGCCGGGCCCTTGGCGCAGGAGACGCAACGAAGACGATGAGACGTTTTGATCTGACCGAAGCGATACGCGAGGACAACAAGAGGCCCGTCCTCATCGTGGGCGCCGGCATCACCGGCTGCGTCGCGGGCCACCGCCTGGCCCGCCAGGGGCACAAGGTCGTCATCGTCGAGAAAGAGAAGCAGGTCGGGGGATTGAGCCGGACCTTCCGCTACGGCGGCTTTGGTTTTGACATCGGCCCGCACCGTTTCTTCACGACGAAGCAGGAGGTGCTCGCGTGCATCAAAGAGACCCTGCGCGACCGCTACCACCTCCTCCCGAGGAAGAGCAGCATCTATTTTTGGGCAAATATTACTCCTGGCCCCTGCGGCCGGTGAGCCTCCTGTGTCTGCCGGGCCACCTGCGCCTGCGGTCTCTGCGCGATCTCTTGAGGATTTTCTCCCGCGTGCGGGCCGCGGAGAAGGACGACTTTGAAAACTACATCCTGAACAATTACGGGCCGACGCTCTACAATACCTTTTTCAAGGAGTACACGATGAAGTTCCTCAAGCACGCGCCCCCCGAGATCCACGCCGATTGGGCCAAGAGCAGCATCCAGAGGGCGGTCATCGACGGCCGGATCGCCCACGGAGGCATCTTCGATATCCTGAAGCTCTTCCTGCGGCTGCGGGCCGTGAAGACCGAATTCATGTATCCGGAAGAAGGCATCGACGTCTTCTGCCGCACCTTGACCGACGAGATAACGAACCTCTACGGCGGGCACGTCTTGACCGGCACCGAGGTCGTCGGCATCAAGCACGGCGCGGGGCTCATCGAGGAGGTCGCCTTTGACGGGCTGAAGGTCGCGCCGCGCGTCGTCGTCTGGACGGGCAAGATCGGCGATGCCTGCCGTCTGCTGGGCGTCCCTGACCCGGGGCTCAACTACCTTTCGCTCGTCCTCTACAACCTGGAGATCGAGCGCCCCCTGCGTTCCGCGACGCAGTGGAGTTATTACGGGAGTAAGGAGATCTTCAGCCGGGTCAGCATCCCGAGGCTCTTTTCAGAGCGCATGGCCCCCCGCGAAAAGCACGGCTTGTGCGTCGAGGTCACCTGCCGCGAGCACGACCGCTGCTGGAGCAAGCCCGGCGTGCTCATCGGCAAGGTGATCCATGACCTACAGAAGGTGGGGTTCTTGAAGAGCCCCGCCGAGATCGGCGACCTGCACATCGAAAAGGTCGCCAACGCCTATCCGGTCTACGTCCTGGACTACCGCAAGAGGCTCCAGGCGGTCATCCAGGACCTGGAGCCCTTCAGGAATTTTGTCCTCGCGGGGCGCTCGGGCCTCTTCTGGTACAACAACATGGACGATTCGATAGAGAACGGTATCGCCGTCGCCGAGAAGATCGCGCAAGACGCGCGAGAAGAGATGTCCTTCGCATGCTGAGGAAGATCCCGCGCTTCAGGCCGTCTGTCTCCTGGAAGACCATCGGCAGCATCGTCGGTGCGGCCTGCCGCGTCCCGTCGGAAGGGGCGGGCCCTTGTGTCTTTGAAGAGGCGCTCGCCCGGTATCTGGGCGTGCGCCACGCGCTGCCCGTGTCCTCGGGCCGCGCCGGACTCCGGATGATTTTAAAGAATGCGGGCCATAAGGCGGGCGATGAGGTGATCCTTTCTGCCTTCAACTATTGGGCCATCCCCGGAGTGGTCGAAGCGCTGGGCCTGCGGCCGGTCTTTGTGGACATCGACCCTTTGACCTGCAACCTCGACGCGGGCCTGATCGAGAAGAAGATCACGAAACAGACCCGCGCCGTCGTGGCGACCCACCTGTACGGTCTGGCCTGCGACATGGACGCGGTCCTGCAGGCCGCAGCCGGACACGATCTGTTCGTCATCGAAGACTGCGTCCAGGCCCTGGGCGCCACCTGCCAGGACCGCAGGACGGGGAGCCTGGGGGCCGCTTCTTACTTCAGCTTCGGCCTGACGAAGACCCTGCCTCTTTTGGGTGGCGGTATCGTCGCGTGCAACGACGACGCGCTGGCAGGCCGGATACGCGCGGACGTCGCATCCTGCGTTCCCCTGGGCCGGGCCGAGATCCTCAAGAGGGCGGCGGTTGCGGCGACGGTGAAGACAATCACGTCGCCGTGGCTTTTTGACTTTCTGTTGTTTCCCTTCATTTACATGGCCGGCCGGCGCGACTGGGACCTCATCGGCGATCTTTTTAACGAGAGACCTTCTGGCGCGCCGCCGGCCGGCCTCGGCCCTCTCAGGGGCCTGCCTGTCCGTCTGCGGGAAGAGTCCGGTTGCGCAGCGCTCGACGACCTGGGCGCCCTCATAAAAAAGCGGGTCGATAACGGCCGTTATCTTCAGCAGCACCTCAGGACGCGAGGGAGGATGGTCCTGCCGCCCGTTTCTGCCGGCAACGTCTTCACCTCTTTTCCCGTGCGCGTGAAAGACAGGCGAGACTTATGGTGGAAGCTGCTGATGAGGGGCATCGACACGTCAAAAGGGTTCATGCAGGCCTTTGGCGACGATTGCCCGAACGCCGAGAGATTGGAAGACGAGATCCTGCATCTGCCGGTGCACCCGTTTCTAAGAGAGAGAGATCTGGAATATCTATGCGGCGCCGTCAACGCGATCCTTGAAGAAGGCGGGACCGATGAAGATTAGAAATATCGTAAAGATGGGCCTCTTTGCCCTGCGGGCGAACCTCGGAGGCCGCCGCGTCCCCCTGAACGTCATGCTTTCCGTCACCAACCGCTGTGTCGGCCATTGCGCTTATTGCCGCATCCCCGAGCGCCGGGGAGGCGAGTTGACGCTGGATCAGATCAGGGGCCTGATCGACGAGATCAGCGCCCTGGGTTGTCAGCGATTGGGACTTTGGGGCGGCGAGCCGCTCCTGCGCGAGGACATAGGAGAGATCATCCGTTACGCCAAAAAAAGGGGTCTGTTCGTGACGCTGGATTCAAACGGATTCCTGCTCCCCGGCCGGCAGGAGTTGTTGAAGGATTTGGACCATTTGATCCTCGCGCTCGACGGAGAGGAGGCGGCCCACGACGCGAACAGGGGCGCGGGCAGCTTCCGGAAGACGATGGCCGCCATCGAGGCGGCCCGCAGCAAGGTCCCGACGTGGACCATCACGGTGATCACAAAAAACAACCTGCACTCCCTTGATTTCATCCTTGAGACGGCAAAAAAGAACGGGATGCTCGCGACCTTCCAGGTCCTGCACCACAATGACGTGCTCGCCGGCTCGAGCGAAGCCCTGCGTCCTTCTGACGCGGCGTGCCGGGAGTTTATCGGGCTCGTCATCGACAGGAAAAAGAAGGGCGCGCCGGTCGCCTCGACCTACCGCTATCTGGACCACGTGTTGCGATGGCCGGACTTCCGTGTCCCTTCTTCCAGGGCGCCCCTCAGGGGGGCGCGGTGCTGGGCGGGGAGATTGTATTGCAACGTCGATGCCGACGGCGGGCTCTATCCGTGCTCTCTGATGATAGGAAAGAGGAAGGCGATGAATTTCCTGGAACGGGGCTTCAGGGAGGCCTTTGGGGGCCTGGACACCGACGGTTGCCGTTCGTGCTCTGCCTCCTGTTTTACCGAATACAATTACATGTTTTCGCTGGACCCGAAGACGATCGGCGCGTGGTGCCGGTCGATGGCGCACCCTTAGCCGGCATTTTCATGGAGATATCCGCCGTCATCCGAGAGACGAGGAGCGTGTGCCCCGACTGTCTGCGGCCCGTCAAGGCCGCGGTGGTGGAGCGCGGCGGCGTCGTGATGCTTGAGAAGAGGTGCCCCGACCACGGCGCCTACCGTCTGCTCTTGTCCCGCCACCCCGATTATTACAAGGACCTGAACGCCTACTATTTTGCCGTCGCCGACAGCACCTATCCCCAACGCGACTATATCGTCAACCTCACCAATCGGTGCAACCTGCGCTGTCCCATCTGCCTGGCGAATGCCGGCAGCGGTCGGTCGGAGGATTTTTCCGCTGAGGCCCTGAAACAATTTTTAAAAGGCAAGAGGGGGTACAAGATCGACCTGATGGGCGCTGAGCCGACCCTGAGAGAAGACCTCGTCGAGATCGTGGCGCTGGTCCGTCGGTCCGGCAACATCGCGGCCCTCCACACGAACGGCATCCGCCTCGCCGATCCTGAATATCTCAGGCGGCTCCTCGAGGCGGGGGTCGCGGAGGTCCACCTGCAGTTTGACGGCTTTGACGACGAGGCGTATCGTACCCTGAGAGGCGAAGACCTGCTCGAGGTGAAGCGCAAGGGGCTCGACCACCTCAAGCGCCTCAGGGTCCCGACGGATCTGGTCGTCACCATCGCCCGCGGGGTCAACGAGGCCCAGATGAAACCCGTCCTTGACTACGGGGCGAGGGAGGACTTTGTCAAAGAGGTCTTTTTTCTGGGCTGTCGCTTCCTGGGCAGGGCGCGGGGTCTCTCGCCGCAGATATCCATGATGCCGGACGAGTTGATCGATGTCCTCGAGGCCCAGACCGAGGGCGCCATCAACCGGCAGAGCATCCTGGAGTTCCAGCGGCTTTATTTTGCCCTGCTGTCGGCCTTCTCCGTGAAGAAGTGTTTCTATATCCACCACTTCATCGTCTTCAGGGACCCCAAGGGGTTTGTCTCCCTTGACAAGGTCTTTGACCTCGCCGGCATCCAGAGGCACCTCTTTCATTTCAGGGACATGAAGGTCAAGGCGCATCCGATGGCGACGGCCTATCTGGTCGCGTCGCTCATGCTGGAGATGCTGCGCGGACGCAACCGGCGGTGCCTGGCCGGCCTCATGAGTTATTTCAAGCCCTTTATCAGGGGTTTTGACCTTTCGCGCCTCTCCCGCCGTTGCCTCTTATTGGGGTTTATCAGCGCCTGCGACGCCTACTCGCTGGATTACGACATCGCGCGCAACTGCGGGAAGGGTTCGCTCTCCTCGGAGTTCGGCGTGCAGGACTCCGGCGCCTTTTATAACGTGCTCAGCGATAACGTTTTGACGATCTGACCCTTCGATTCCCGCCTCCGGCGGGGTCGCTTAGGATGTCGCCCTCTGGGCGAAAAGAAAGGTGCCGCGGGCACGCCCGCGGGGCTCCACGATGAAGATCCTCGCCCCGGTCAATGATCCTCGGGAAGTGGGTGCGCTCATCGAGGCGGGCGCGGATGAGCTGTATTGCGGGTTTCTGCCGCCGGGGTGGAGCGCTTCTTATTCCGTCGCGGCCTCGCCCAACAGGCGGGAGTGGGGGTCGGCGAACGTCTCGAGCCGCGAGGGCTTCGCCCGGATCGTCGCCGAGGCACACGCGCGCCGCGTCCCGGTGCACGTCGCCGTCAATGCCCTTTATACAAGAAGCCAGTATCCCGCCGTCTTCGGGCAGATTGCCTTTTTTAAAGAGTGCAAGGTCGATGCGCTCATCGTCGCGGACCTCGGGCTGCTGGCCGCCTTGAAGAAAGAGGACCACGGGTTTGCCGTGCACGTGAGCACCGGCGGCACGACCTTTAACGCGTCGAGTGCCCGGTTTTACCAGAGCCTGGGCGCCACCAGGATCGTTTTGCCCCGTCACCTCGGTGTCGAGGAGGCGCGCGCCCTCGTCCAAAAGTGCCCGGGGATGGAATTCGAGATGTTCATTATGAACAGCGGCTGCAAGAACATCGACGGGTTCTGCACCTTCCAGCACGGGATCCAGGAGATGACGAAGAACCGGCTGTGGGCCGTGCCCAAGAAGCTCAACCTCGATATCCTCGTTCTCGATTCCCTGCGCCGGCTTCCCGAGGGCCTGCTGCGCCGGGTGCGGTCATCCCTCTTCGGCATCGACAGCGCTTGTCTCATCGACTACGCGGTCGCGTTTCGGGAATCGCCGGGGCCTGTCCCGTTTGCCCTGAGGGCCGTCATCCTGAGGAATATCGCCTCGGCATTCCGCCTGTATGGCGGCATTGACCCGTGCGGCGCCTGCCGCCTGGCAGAGTTCGAAGAGATGAACCTCACCGGCGTCAAGATCGTGGGCCGCAATTATAGCCTGGCCAAAAAGCTCAGGGACGTGCGCTTCATCAAAGAGGCCTTGCGCACGCTGAAGGGGACGCCGGACAAAAAGAGCCGCAGCGCCGCGGTAAGGGCGTCTTTCCGCAGGATCTATAAAACGGCGTGCCGGGACATATGCTACTACCCTTATGAAGATACTCTTCTATGAAGATACTCTTCGTCAATCCCCCCATACTCCTTGAGAAGAGCCGCAGAGAGATCGCCGCTGTCATCGAGAATCTCTTTTATAACTCTCCGCCCCTGGGCCTGGCGTATCTCGCCGCGGTCTTGGAGAGACAGGGGCACCAGGTCGCCGTCCTCGACGCTGCCGTCGAGAAACTCTCCCTGGATCAGGCGGTCGAGCGGGTCGCCTCCTTCGGGCCGGACGCCGTCGGCCTGACCTCGACCACCAATCTCTTTGACTGTGCCGTGGCGCTGGGCAAAAGGCTCAAGGAACGTTTTAAGGACGTGCCGCTGATCCTCGGCGGCCCGCACGCGAGCGCCAACCCGGAACACGCCCTGTCTTTTGAGTGCTTTGACGTGGCCGTGTGCGGCGAGGGCGAACAGACCATCGTCGAGCTGGTCCGCGCGCTGTCAGAGGGTCGCGCGTTCGCCGGGGTCAACGGCCTGGCCTGGCGCCGCAACGGCGCACGGCAGGGCCGTCCCGGCGCGCTCGTCGTGACGCCCCGCCGCGAGCCGATCCGCGACCTCGACGAGCTGCCCTTTCCGGCGCGCCACCTCCTGCCCATGCACCTTTACAGGCCGCAGCCCAATGACCAGTACGTCCTTCCCAAGGCGAGCATGATCGCGAGCCGCGGCTGTCCCTATGGCTGCATCTTTTGCGACAAGAGCGTCTTCGACGGCCCGTACAGGTCGTTCGGCCCCGGCCGTATCGTCTCGGAGATGGAGCACCTCATCAAGGAATACGGCGCCCGGGACATCGCGTTCCTCGATTCCATCTTCACCACCAGCGTCGAGAGGGTGGAGGGGATCATCGCAGAGATGAAGCGCCGCGGGGTGAGGGTTTCCTGGACGTGCACGGCGCGGGCGAACGTGGTGACCGAGGAGCTCCTGAGGGAGATGAAGGAGGCCGGTTGCTGGAGGATCCGGCTGGGCGTGGAGAGCGGCAGCGACGCCGTCTTGAAGTTCATCCGCAAGGGCATCACCACGCAACAGGTCCGGGATGCGGCGCGCTGGGCCGACAGGCTGGGCATCCAGACAAAGGGATTTTTCATGATCGGCCATTTGACGGACACCCGCGAGACCATCGAAGAGACGATCCGCTTTGCGCGCTCGCTGCCCTTTAAGGACATCACCGTGCAGATCAATACGCCGATGTACAAGACGCCGCAGTGGGAGATCTGCAGGGATTACGGCCGCCTTCTGAGCAACGCCTACCGGGATTTTTCCTACTGGGAGCCGGTCTTCGTCCCCACGGGGCTGACGAAGGAGTATCTGCTTGAGGCGTACGGCCGTTTTTACCGGTCGTTTTACCTGCGGCCGGTCACGCTCTGGAGGCACCTGCGCCACATGCGCCACGTCTACAACCTCTTGAAGTACCCGCGGGCCGCGTCGCTCCTGCGGCACCTGTTTTTCCGGCGCCAGACGCCCGGCCGGCAGACGTCGGGACGCCGGATCTCCCGGCGGCAGGCGCCCAGCCGGCAGAATCCCGCAGCCAGAAAAGGCACCGTGATCAGAGCGATGACCGAAGCGGACCTTGGCCGGGCCGCCCAGCTGTACGTCGAGCACATGCCGGATTCTTTCTTCGTGACACTGGGCAGAGGGTTTATCGAATTCCTGTTAAGGGGTCTGATGCGGTCGCGCTACGGCCACTGCTATGTCTATGAAGCGGACAGCGGCGTCGCCGGGTTCATCGCCGCCACCTCGGACAAGAAGAGGCTCTTTCGGGAGATGATGCTGCGCCACGGACCGGCGCTGTGCGGTTTTGCCCTGCGCGGCGTCCTTAAGAGTCCCGCGACCGCCTGGCGTCTCCTTGAGACCGTCGGTTACGGCCTGGCAACGCAGGGGCCTTCACCGGTACCGGCGCAGATGCTCTTCGTCTCGATCGATCCCGCGCACCGGCGCGGCGGGGCGTGCACGGCCCTGATCGGGGCCGTCTTCGAGGGGTTCAGGCGGGAAGGCATCCGTCAGGTTCAGGTATCCGTGTTGGAAAATAACGAAGCGGTCAATAGTCTGCTCAAGGGGCTGGGCTTCAGCCCCCGTCACCGCTTCAGGGTATATGGTAAAGACATGCTCCTTTACGAATCCTACGCGTGCGGAAAGATTGGCGGGCGCGAAAATAACGGCGGGCGAGCCGATAGCGACGCACGAAAGACATTCCCATGAACCGGCTTGCCACGATGGTCCAATCCCTTGCTTTGTTGAAAGGCGTGATCCTGAAGAACAGGCCGCTCTACGTGCACTACGGCATCACGCACCGGTGCAACCTGCGCTGCAGGATGTGCTCGCTCTACCGGCAGGGAGACGCGCGCCGGGAGCTCTGCGCACAGGAGATCAGCCGGCTCTTTGATTTTTTAAAGTCGTTGGGCGTCGTGTACGTGAGCATCGGCGGCGGGGAGCCGGGGATGCGCGAAGACCTGACGTCTGTCTGCGGCATGCTCGTTCGAAAGGGTCTGCGGGTGCGCGTCCTGACCAACGGCACGGCGCTCTCCGGCGAGACGTTGCAGGGACTTTCTGCGGCCGGGGTCAGGGAGGTCTCGGTCTCGCTGGACAGCCTGGACCGTGGCAAGGTTGATGCGGTCTGCGGCGTGGCCGGGTCCTTCGAGAAGATCATGGAGACCGTCACGTCGGTCGCTTCCATCTTTTCCCGTGACGGCCGGCTCCTCCTCCTGAACACCGTCGTCTCCGCACTGAATATCGATGAGCTGCCTCGGCTGCACGACTTTGCCGTGCGGCAGGGATACTTCATCTCTTATGTGCCCCTGGAGGGGTGCGGCGACAAACGCTTTGATTTTTGCGCCCAAGACCACGAGGCCCTTGACAGGAGTTATGACCGCCTGCTCGCCCTGAAGCGCGGCCGCAACAGGATTTTTAACTCCTCCCGTTTTCTTGAGCTCTCCCGGCAATATCTGAAGACGGGCGGGAAGCCCTTTGCCTGCGATGCCGGCAGGCTTTATTTTTCCGTGGGGCCGGAGGGCGGCGTTTCCTTATGTCATCATTTTAAGCCCGTCATGGACATCGCAACCTTGGACCGGCGGACGCTCGCCTCCAGGGCCTTCCGGGAGTCGTCTCGCCGCCTCGCCTCCCAGTGCCCCGGGTGTCTGCGGCCGTGCTGGGCCGAGATCAGTCTGTCGGCGCACCACCTGCCGAGCTTTTTCGAGATGGCGCGCCTCTTCCGGGAGGCAAGACGATGAGCGGCGTCGCCCTCGTCTCTTTATACGGCGTTGAGAATAACGGCGTGCGGTCCATCTCATCCGTCCTGCAGAGGGACGGGGTCCTCACCTCCCTGATCTTTTTGAAGCGCTGGGTCAATAACGACATCCGTCCCCCTTCCGGTAAAGAGCTCGACGTCCTGGTCTCTGTGTTGAAAGAACTGAACGTCGACATGGTGGGCCTGAGCTTCACGTCACCTTTTTTGGGAATCGCGAAACAGGTAACGAGGAAAATCAAGGAAGAACTTCCCGTGGCCGTGGTCTGGGGAGGCATCCACGCCAGCGCCTTTCCCGCGGCGTGCCTGGAGGCGTGCGACGTGGTCTGCCGCGGCGAGGGCGAGTACGCGATGCGCGACCTGGCCAGGGCGCGGGCCGCCGGTGCGCCGCTCGCTGGCATCGATAATATCTGTTACAAAGAAAACGGCCGGGTCTGCCTGCAGCCCCTGCGCCCCCTGATCCAGGACCTGGACGCGCTCCCTCCACAGGATTACGGCGGAGAGAATAAATTCTATATCGACGGAAGGCTGCGCTGGGGCGATCCTCTTGTGCGGGCCGCCGAGCTGAGGATCTTCGCCTCGCGCGGCTGCCCGTTCACGTGCAGCTATTGTTACAACAGCATCTTGCGCAGTTTCTATCCCGGCCAGAGGTACCACCGCATCAGAAAGGTGGACACGGTCCTGGCGGAGATCGCCTCGGCCCTGAGCCGGCTGAAGAAGATCAGGAAGATAAAGTTTGAAGACGATACCTTTATCTTTCCCAAAGAGTGGATCAAGGAGTTCTGCGAAAAGTATCCGGTCTCCGTGGGTCTGCCCTTTGAGGTCCTCTTCAACGCCGAGTGCCCCTCAAAGGATCTCTTCGCGGGTCTCAAGGCGGCGGGCCTGAGCCGTGTGCAGGTCGGCATCCAGACGGCCTCGTCCGACAAGGCCACCGAGGTCTACGACAGGCCCCTGCACCTGGACCGGATCCACGCGCTCGCCGAAGAGCTCCGCGGGCTGCGTGTCGAGGTCGTCTATGACGTCATCCTGGATAACCCCCTCGTCTCCTACGCTGACAACGAAAAGCTGGCCGAGTTCCTGCTGACGCTCCCCCGGCCCTTTCACCTCTTTCTCTATTCCTTGACGGTCTTCCCGGGCACGGCCCTGTGCACGGCCCTCCTCGAGAAGGGGCTCATCACGCCCGACCAGGTCGAGGGCAGGGCCGCCAAGTCCTTCCGCCAGTTCCGCCTCAGCTTCGGCTACCCCAGACCGCGCGAAGAGCTCTTCATTGCCTGCATCATCTCCCTGGCGTCCAAATCTTTCCTCCCACGGTTGCTCATCCGGCGGCTCCTGCGCAGCCGTTTTTTGAAGCGTCACCCCCTTGCCCTGCGCGTCTTTGCCGAGGCCTGTAACTATCTTAAGTTGGCAGGCATCCTGGTCCGGATGCTGTGGAGGAGAGAGGCGGGGCTCTGGAAGCTTGACGAGTACGCCTCTCCCCGCCGTTACCTCATCCAGTGAGGCCCAAAGGCGAGGCCCAAAGGTCCGGCCTGTTTGTCTCACAGGGCAGCCGGGCCGCGTGTCTCCCTTTTTTTGCAGGAGGGGCTTGACAGGAGGTCGCGGATCGTGTATATTAGTAATGGAAACCATTTTCATTAATGGGGCCAGGGAGAGCGGCATCGGGGAGTACGGCCCACAAGAGCGGAGAGCAGCGTCGAGGAGTTCGGCGCAAAGAGAGGGAGACAGCGGATGCCGGGCAGAGACGGGATGGGGCCGCCGTGGTGGCACGGGAGGTTCAGGGGCTGCGGATACAGGGTCACGCCGGGCCGCGGGGCGATCCTTGAGGTCCTGGCGCGGGCCGATAAGCACCTGAGCGCCGAAGACATCTACATGCGCGTCCATCAGGGTTTCCCGCAGGTCGGGCTGACGACCATTTACCGGACGCTCGACATCCTGGCGGAGATGGGACTCGTCCTCAAGTACGACTTCGGGGACGGCCGCGCCCGGTACGAGCTGGCCGAGGGACCGCGCAGCAACCACCACCATCACCTGGTCTGCACGGACTGCAACCGGGTGATCGACTATACCGATTTTATCAAGGACGAAGTGGAGCTCCTGCAGCGGACCGAGAAAGGGCTCTCCAAAAAGTACGATTTCAAGATCACGAACCACGAGATCCAGTTTTACGGCCTGTGCTCCAAGTGCGCCGGGAAGAAGTAAGGCGTATTCTTTCGCTGTTCGCAGAGATCATTTTCAATAACAACGGTAACCAGGAGGTGCAAGATGCCAGGTTTTGACGGGACAGGTCCGATGGGGCAGGGCCCTATGACAGGGGGCGGCAGAGGTTACTGCGCCGTGCCGGCGCCGGGGGGTCGGTGGTTCGGCGGCCAGGGCGGCTATGGCAGAGGGGGCCGCGGCCGCGGCGGCTACGGTTGGCGTCACCGGTACTATGCCACGGGGGTGCCCGGATGGGCGAGAGCCTCATGGGGTATGCCGGCCTATGGCGCCGGCATTCCCGGCTGGGACGGGGCGCCGCAGGATGAACTGGCCGCGCTCAAGTATCAGGCAAGCTTCCTCAAGGAGCAGCTCGAGGGTATTGAGGGCCGCATCCAGGCGCTGGAGAGCAAGCCCGAGGCCAGAGAGGCGTAAGTCGGGCCGGAGCGCGTGATCTGTTGAAAAAGTTCCATTTGCCGCCGGCGCGAGGTGCCGAGAAAAAAGGAGGGCTGTCCATGAAGATCTGTATCACTTCTGAAGACAAGACGCTCGACGCGGCCGTCGATGCCCGTTTCGGGAGGTGCGCGTTTTTTATTTTTTATGACGCCGACACCGGCGATGTGGAGGCGCAGGAGAATCCGAACAGCCGGTTTCAGGGCGGGGCGGGCATTCAGTCCGGCCAGATGATGGCCGCCAAAGGCGTCAAGGCCGTCCTGACCGGGAACGTCGGGCCCAACGCCTTTCAGACGATGTCCGCCGCCGGCATCGAGGTGTACACGGGGTTGTCCGGCCCCGTCCGTCAGGCGGTCGAGGCGTATAAATCGGGGAGGCTCAAGGCCACGCAAGGGCCGAGCGTCCAATCGAAGTTCGGAACACAGGAGTAAGTCGACGGCAACCAGGCAACGGGCGCCCGATGGAAAAAGAGATCTTAGAAAACCACGAGCGATACCGTGAGCGCAAGGCGCTCTATGGGGCGCTCGGTTATGATATCGACAAAGAGCGGGCCTTTATCCTCCGGGAGGCCGGGCCGCTGGACGGAGCAATCCTGGAGGCCGGGACAGGAAAGGGACACTTTGCCCTGGAGCTGGCGAAGGCGGGGCATCGTTTCACGACCTTCGACATCAGCGCGACCGAGCAGGAGTTTGCCAAAAAGAATCTGAAGTACTTCGGCCTGGACGGCCAGGTCGACTTCCGTATCGAAGACGGCGAGCGCCTCAGTTTTCCCGACGGCAGCTTCGACGTCGTCCTGTCGGTGAACACCCTGCACCACCTGGACCGGCCGTATCGGGTCCTCGATGAGTTCATCCGCGTCCTCACCGGCACGGGAAAGATCGTGTTGGGCGATTTCACGCCGGAGGGGCTCTCCCTCATGGAGCAGATCCACGCGCGCGAAGGCAGGGCCCATCCGGTCAGCGAGACGAGGCTCGCCGACATCGAGGCCTATCTCAAGAGGAAGGGCTTCCAGACGCACAAGACCAGGAGCACGCTCCAGGAGGTCCTGGTGGCCCGGCGGCACGTCCTATGATCATCTCTGTTGCCAGCGGCAAGGGCGGGACCGGCAAGACCACGGTCGCGGTCGCCTTGGCCTTGTCCTTGCCTCATGTTCAGTTTCTCGACTGCGACGTCGAGGAGCCAAACGCCCACCTGTTTCTCAAGCCGCAGATCAAGGAGAAAAAGAGGGCGGCCATCCTCCTGCCGTCTGTCGAGGAGGAAAAGTGCACCTATTGCGGCCGGTGCCGGGACGTCTGCGCGTACAACGCGATCGCGGTCGTTGCGCCCAACGAGGAACGTAAGGGCGGCGTCCTCGTCTTCGGTCACCTGTGTCACGGCTGCGGGGCCTGCCGTATCTTTTGTCCGCAGGGGGCCATTCAGGAAGTGCCGCGGGAGATCGGCGTCATCGAGACAGGCACGGTCCCTGACAGCGACATGGTCTTTGTCCACGGTCGCCTGGACCCGGGCGAGATGATGTCTCCGCCCCTCATCCGGCAGGTCAAGGAATATATCGAACCCGGTAAGACCGTCATCATCGACGCGCCGCCGGGCACGTCGTGCCCCGTCGTGGCCGCGGTGCGGGACAGCGACTTTTGCATCCTCGTCACCGAACCCACCCCGTTCGGCCTGCACGATTTTTCTCTCGCCGTCGCCCTCCTGAAGAAATGCGGCATCCCCTGCGGCGCCGTCATCAACCGCTGCGACATGGGCGATGCCGGCGTCGAGGAGATGTGCCGCAAAGAGAATATCCCCGTCTTGTTGCGCCTGCCCTTTGACCGGGCCATCGCCCAGGGGTACGCGCGCGGCGTCCCGTTAATCTGTATCAATCCTTCTTACCGTCGTGACGTTGAGGGGCTGGCCGCGCGTCTGCGCCAGGAGACGGCCGGGCGCCCCAGGAAAGAGACGGCCGCGTACCTGCGGCAAAGGAGCATCACGCCGTGATCGACTTTTTGGGGGCGCTCGCCGCGGGTCTCGGTGCAGGTCTCCTGGGCGGTCTTCTGGGGATCGGCGGCGGGATCGTGATCATGCCGGTCCTGCGGTTCGGATTCGGCCTGTCGGCGGCGCTGTCTTCCGGCACGTGTGTTTTGGCGGTTTTTTGCACGAGCCTCGCCGGCGGCCTGCGCCACGTGCGCATGGGCCACGTGCGCTGGCAGACGGTCAGGCCCGTGATGGTCGCCGGCGGCATCGCGAGCGCCGTCTTTTCCGTCTTGTTTTTGTCGTTGGCCGACCGCGGCCGGGGGCTCGACCTGTGCGTGGGCAGCGTTTTTTTCCTGGTCGCGCTGCGGATGATGGCCGAGGGATTTTTTCCCCGTCGCGTCTGGCCGCCGCCGGCAGCGTCTTCGTACCGGCACCGGCCGTTGGCGAGCGTCGTCATCGGTATCGTTTCCGGCCTCCTGCCGGGTCTGCTCGGGATCGGCACGGGCGCGGTCCTCGTGCCGGCGTTCGCGTGGTTTCTGAAGATGCCCATCAAGGCGGCGATCGGCAGCTCGCTGGTCTGTTTCAGCGTCAACGCCTTTATAAGCGCCGCCTTCAAAACGGTCCAGGGTTTCGTCGTCTTCGAGCGCGCGCTGCCTTTGTGCGTTGGCGCGGTCTGCGGCGCCCTCCTCGGCGCGCGGCTCAACAAGGGCATGCCGCCGGCGGCCCTCAAGGCGCTGTTCGGTCTGGTGTTTCTGTTCGTCGCCATGAAATATTTTATGCAGCCTTAGCGCAGGACCCCGAGCTTGCCCCGGCAAAGTCTTCAGTCTGGCCGGGGTCGCCCCTGCCGGCCGCCGCAGGCAGGGGCTTGTGCCCGGTGGTTTGCGTGTGTTTTCGGTGAGGTCCTATGATGCGTCCGTCGGGAGCCTTGGAGCGGTCGAAAAAAGAGCTGATGCGTCTTCTGGCGGGCACCGGCCTGCAGGAGAAGGATGTCAGCGTCTCGGTGGGGGTCCTGCGGCCGGAGGAGGCCATCGGTCGGCCCCAGCGCAGGGACTTTCCGATTTTAGAAGGCAAGGAGCGGATGGTCGAGGCGGCCTTTTTGTCGTCGAAAGGACACGCCTTTACGGACGCGCCGACCTCTTTTGGCGGGACGCTGAGAGAGGTCCTGGAATTGCCCTTGGTGGACAATGCCCGGCGGGCCGTCTATCTGGCCGTCGTCAACGCGGTCTGCCGGCATCTGGGCGTGGTGCGCCCGACCCTGCACTGCCGGGACGAGGACCCCGAGGCGTGCGGCCGGCATATTGCGGACAGGGTCTTTTATCCCTGGGGGCTGGTGCGCGTGGGGCTCGTCGGGTTCAACCCGGCGATCGCTGCGCACCTCGTGCGCGTCTTCGGGAAAAAATTTGTCATCATCACCGACAGGAATCCTCGAAACGTAGGCGTCGAGAAGGCCGGGGTCGTGGTGTGGGACAGCTCTCGCAACGAAGAGATGATCGGCCGCTGCCGCGTCATCCTCGTGACGGGGACGACCCTCACCAACGGGACGTTCGATGATCTGATGGGGACCCTCCGGCAGTATCACAGGGATTACTGGATCTACGGCGTCACCGCCACCGGGGTCGCCCACCTCCTGGGCCTGAACCACCTGTGTCCGTTCGCGAGGGAGACATGAGGCAGATCGTCGTCATCAGCGGCAAAGGGGGGACGGGCAAGACGGTCGTTGCGGCGTCGTTCGCCTCGTTTGCCGCCAACGCCGTCCTGGTGGACGGCGACGTGGATGCGTCGAACCTTCCTTTGCTTCTGCATCCGCGGGTGCGCCAGACGCATCCTTTTGAGACGGGTCAGGTGGCGGTCCTCGACGAAGCCCGCTGCACTGCATGCGGCCGGTGCGCCGAGGTCTGCCGCTTCGGCGCGATCAGCCGTGAGCTGAAGGTTGATCCCCTGGCGTGTGAAGGCTGCGGGTTGTGCGGCCGCGTCTGTCCCGCGGCGGCCATCCGTATGCAGAAAGAGACGAACGGCGCCTGGTTTGTTTCAGAGACCGATCACGGCCCGCTCGTCCACGCGCGGCTCGAGGCGGGCGCGGAAAATTCCGGCAAGCTCGTGACGCGCGTGCGCAAGGCGGCGCGGGAGATCGCGGAAAGGGAGAACCGGGACATCATCATCATCGACGGGCCGCCCGGCATCGGATGTCCCGTGATGGCCTCCTTGTCTGGCACGGATATGGCCGTGGTGGTGACGGAGCCGACGCTCTCCGGATGGCACGATGCCCGGCGGGTGATCCGCGTGGCTGAGCACTTTCGCATCGGCGCGTGCGTCGTGATCAATAGATATGATCTGAACGAAGAGGTCTGCCGCGAGATCCAGGACGGCTGCGCGGCGAGCGGCATCCCCGTCATCGGTAGGATAGCGTTTGATCCTTCCGTGGTGGCATGCGTGGTGGCCGGCCGGATCCCCGGCCAGGCCGCCTCGGCGCCGGTGCGCCGCGATCTTGAAAAGATCTGGGAAGCGGCCGTTGAGAATATGGTATCATCGAAAGGATAAGGCCTGCCGGGCAGGCCGGCAGACACACGATCGTTGAGACGGAAGGAGACAACGATGAGATTCTTGTGGGCGATAGGCGCGAGCGTCGTGGTCAGCCTTATCTCCTTGATAGGGATTTTCAGCTTTTTCGTGCGCCAGAAGCTTCTCGATCGCGTCCTCCTGTGGCTGGTCGGGTTCGGAGCAGGCGGCCTGATAGGCGGGGCGTTCCTGCACCTTTTGCCCGAGGCTCTGGAAAAGACACGCCACGGGCTGGGGCCCTTCATCGGCGTCATCGTCGGGTTTGTCCTTTTCTTCATCCTGGAGAAGTACCTGTACTGGCGCCACTGCCACAACGGCAAGTGCGATATCCACATCTTTACCTATCTGAACCTCATCGGCGACGCCATCCACAATTTTATCGACGGGCTCATCATCGGCGCCAGCTTCTGTGCGGACGTGCGTCTGGGCATGGTGGCGACCACGGCGATCATCCTGCACGAGGTTCCGCAGGAGATGGGGGATTTCGGCGTGCTCGTCTACGGCGGCTTCAGCAAGACTCGGGCGCTGGCCTTTAATTTTCTCTCGGCGACCACGGCGATCGTCGGCACGGCGGTCGGCTACCTGTTCGCGGTGCACACGCAGGGCTTCACGAACGCCCTGCTGCCGATCGCGGCCGGAGGGTTCATCTATATCGCCTCCTGCGATCTGATCCCCGAGCTGCACAAGCAGGCCGACACGAAGAAGGCGACGGCCTCCATGCTTTTCTTCCTGCTGGGTATCCTGCTCATGCTGGGCCTGAAGTTGATGATTCATGAGAATTAAGATCATAGCGGTCGGTTCGACGCCGTGGCAGAGGTTCTTGCGCCGGTGGGGCGTTTCTTTTCTCATCGATACGGACGTCCTCTTTGACGCCTTCGGCCACCCGGCCGTGTTTGCGCGCAACGTCCGAAGATACGGCGTGGACCTGGCCGCCGTCAGGCACGTCGTCATCTCCCACGACGACTGGGATCACATCGCGGGTCTTGAGCGCGTGTTCGAACGCTGCCGCAACGCGACGGTCTATGTCTGTCCGGACGCAGGACCCGAATTCAAGACCGGGATAGCCTCTTGCGGCGCGCGCCTCGTCGAGGTCGCGCCGTTTCTGGAGATAAGGGCGGGTATCTACACGACGGGCCAGATGACGGGACAGGCGAAAGGAGAGCCCGTCTACGAGCAGGGCCTCGTCGCCAAGACACCCGAAGGCCTTGTCGTGCTGGCCGGCTGCGCCCATCCCGGCATCGTGCCCATCGTCGAGCGGGTGAAGGAGCGGTTTAAAGAGGATATTCGTCTCGTCATCGGTGGCCTCCACCTCAAAAACACGCCGCCGGACGAGATCGCCCGCACCGTCGCCGCCCTGCGTTCCCTGGGCGTCGAAGAGATAGCGCCGATGCACTGCACCGGGCGGCGCGCCGTCCGCGCGTTCGCGCAGGCCTTCGGCGACCGCTGCCTGCGCCTGCGCCCCGGCGACACCCTCACCTTCCCAAAGTGACACTAAAAGACCAGGTCTTTGAGTGTCATTTTTCGAGACACATGGGCCAGTGAGACACATGGGCCAGGTCTGCGTGTCTCATTTTTGTTACATATTTTCCTGAAAGGCGGTACAATAAAGGCGTCTCCTGAAAAAGACGCGAGGCGATAAGAAATAAGGAGAGTTATGCAACATCATCCGCAGGAAGAGAAGGCCCAGGCGCTGACGTTTTACGGCCTGGGCATCGCGCCGAAGATCTTCGACATCCTCGAGCGCATCAAGTTCAGGGTGCCTACGCCCATCCAGCATAAGGCGATACCGCTCGCCCTCGAGGGCAAGGACATCCTCGGTATCGCGCAGACCGGGACAGGCAAGACGCACGCGTTCGCCATCCCCATGGTGCAACATCTGGCACGGGGAGACAGGAGCATGGGGCTCGTCCTGGCGCCGACGCGTGAGCTGGCGCTCCAGATCAGCGAGGCCTACGAGCCCCTGGCGCGGGCCTTCAATTTGAACACGGCGTGCCTGATCGGCGGCGCGCCCATGGGGCCGCAGAATACGGCGCTCAACAACAATCCCCGCATCATCATCGCGACGCCCGGCCGTCTCCTCGACCACATGCGGCAGTGGCATATCGTCTTGAACGAGGTGACGGTCCTCGTCCTTGACGAGGCGGACCGCATGCTCGACATGGGCTTTGCCCCGCAGATCGAGAGGATCCTGCGTTACACGCGCCGGGAGCGTCAGACCATGCTTTTCTCGGCGACCATGCCCAAGGAGATCATGGCGATCGCCAGTCGCCATATGAAGATGCCGATCTCCGTCGAGGTCGCACCGTCCGGCACCGCCGCCGAGAAGGTCACCCATGAGCTCTTTATCGTCAAGCGCGAAGCGAAGTTTGCCCTCCTCGACAAACTCCTGAAAAGATATCACGGCCCGGTCCTCTTATTCTCCCGCACCAAGCACAACGCGCGCAAGATCACCCGGATGCTGCGCGACAGGAGGTACCGCGTCGCCGAGATCCACTCCGACCGCTCCCTGCCCCAGCGCCGCGAGGCGCTCGATGGTTTCAAGTCGGGCCGCTACAAGATACTCGTCGCCACGGACGTGGCGGCGCGCGGGATCGACGTGACGGGCATCGAGCTTGTCATCAATTACGACGTGCCCGAGGACGCGGACAATTACGTGCACCGCATCGGCCGCACGGGCCGCGCCGGCCAGAAGGGGCATGCGATTTCGTTTGCCACGCCTGACCAGAAGCGCGACGTGCAGGACATCGAAAAGGTGGTCCGTTTCACTCTCCCCGTCTCCAAGCATCCGGAGATGCCGGCCGAGGAGTTCAGTAAGCTTGATCAGGGGGCGCGTCCCCGCTACGGCGGGCGGCCCGGAGGTTCCAGGGGACGCGCAGGTCGCCCGGGCCAGGGAGGCCACGGAGGCGGGGGAGGTCCTCGCGGACGGCGCCGCCGGTAGCGCGGCCCCGGCAGGCGACGACTCGGCGTGACGCGTCCTCCACATCCTCCCGATACGCCGTTGGCCTGACACGTCGCAACGTGATATCTCGCGGCCTCGACACGGCGGCCTCGACACGCCGCTATCCCGACGCGTCGCAACGTGGTTGCGGCAACCTGGATATATGTCTCTTGCCCGGCACATCCCTAATGCGCTCACGAGTTCGCGGTTTTTCATCGCGGCGTTTCTCATCGCAGACGCCCTTGACGGCGCCGCGTCGCGGCTCTTCGTGCCGCTTTTTCTCTTGGCGGGCCTGAGCGACGCGCTGGACGGCCTGGCGGCGCGCGCGCTGAAGGCCGAGTCCCTGCGCGGCTGCGTGCTGGACGGGTATGCCGATATCGCCCTCTATGCCGGCGCGGCTGTCTGCGCCTGTCTTCTCTATCCCGCTGTGATCAAAGGACATATGTATTGGCTGGTCGGTCTGCTTTTCCTGCAGTTCGCCTCTTGGGGGTTTTCCCTTGTCAAGTTCCGCCGAATGACCAGCTACCACACTTATAGCGCGAAGGCGTGGGCCATCATGCTCTTCGCATCTCTGGCGCTCCTGTTTGCCTTTGGCAGCACCCTGCTCCTCGTGCCGATGTTCGTCGTCGGCATCATTTCGAATATCGAAGAGATTCTCATCACGCACGTGATGCCCTACTGGAAAGGGGACATCGCGAGTCTGCGCGACGCCCGCCGCCTGCGCGACGCCCGCCATCTGCTTGCTGCCCGCCGCCCCGCCCATTTATAGCCCGGCATAGTCCAGCCTCTAGCCTGAAATTTTACTGGCTTTCCTGTTGCGCTCAGTTCGTGGCTAAAAAATACCCTAACGTATGGCCAAGACGATGACCAAAAACAAGACGGTGCAGACCAAGACCAGCAGGCCCAAGAAGACCTTGCCGTCGCCCAAACGTGTTGTGGTAGAGGTAGTTAAGCCCCAGATTGATAACGGGGCTGTCCCGATCAAGCGTGTGGTGGGCGAGAAGGTAGTGGTCCAGGCGCACATCTACGCGGACGGCCACGAGGCGGTGGCCGCGCGCCTTCTTTACCGCAAGGAGGGCGAGAAGGTCTGGCATCCGGTGCCGATGACGGCCCTGGGCAATGACGTATGGCAGGCCGCGTTCAGCATCGATGAGATGCGGCCGTACTTTTATACGGCCCAGGCCTGGCCGGACCACGTCCAGACGTGGCAGGACGGCCTGAGCAAAAGACACGCTGCCGGCCAGGATGTCGGCGCCGACATCGAGGCGGGCATCGGGCTCTTGACCGGACGGCTCAAAGGAGCCGATGCGGATCTTGCGAAAACGCTCAAGGAGTGGGTCGCGCGGCTGAGCGAAGGGGAACGCTCGGACCGCATCGCTTGGGCCCTGCATCCGGATTTGCCCGGTCTCCTGCGCCTCTTTCCCGACGGGCAGGAGACGACGGATTACGACAAGGAGCTGGAGGTGCGCGTGGACCGCGCCAGGGCGCTCTTCAGCGCATGGTACGAACTCTTTCCGCGCTCGACGGGGCCGGGCACGACCCATGGTACCTTCAAGGACTGCGAGGCGCGGCTCCCCGACATCGCGCGCCAGGGCTTTGACGTCGTGTACCTGCCGCCTATTCATCCGATCGGCACCACGAACCGCAAGGGCAGGAACAACGCGTTGGTGTGTGCCCCCGAGGACCCCGGCAGCCCGTGGGCCATCGGCTCCAAGATAGGCGGCCACAAGGCGATCCATCCCAAGCTCGGCACGCTCGCAGACTTCAAACGCTTCCTCAGGAGAGCAAAAGACCTCGGCCTCGAGGTGGCGCTCGACATCGCGTTCCAGGGCTCACCCGACCACCCTTACGTCAAGGAGCATCCCGGGTGGTTCCATTGGCGCCCCGACGGGACCATCCAGTTCGCCGAGAACCCGCCGAAGAAGTACGAGGACATCGTTCCCTTTAACTTTGAGACACGGGACTGGGAGGCGTTGTGGCAGGAGCTCAAGAGCGTTTTTGAGTATTGGATCGAGCAGGGCGTGCGCCTCTTCCGCGTGGACAACCCCCACACCAAGCCCTTCGCGTTCTGGGCGTGGGTTATCAAGGAGATCAAAGACGCGCACCCCGATGTCCTCTTGCTCGCCGAGGCCTTCACGCGGCCCAAGGTGATGTACCGCCTGGCCAAGCTCGGCTTCTCGCAGTCGTATACCTATTTCACGTGGCGCAACACCAAAAAAGAGCTGACCGATTACCTGACCGAACTCACCCAGACCGATGTCGCCGAGTTCTTCCGGCCCAACTTTTGGCCCAACACGCCCGACATCCTCCCGGAGCACCTGCAGTACGGCGGCCGGCCGATTTTCCTGGCGCGCGCGGTCCTGGCGGCGACGCTCTCCTCCAACTACGGGATGTACGGCCCGGCGTACGAGCTGTGCCTCAACGCGGCCCTCCCCGGCCGCGAGGAGTACGCGGACGCCGAGAAGTACGAGATCAAGGATTGGGATCTCTCCGGGGCCGGCAACATCCGCGACTTCATCGCGCGCGTCAACAAGATCCGCAAGGAGAACGCGGCCCTGCACGCGACGCGCAACCTCCGGTTCTGCACGATCGACAACGAGCACCTCATCGCCTACCTGAAGGCGACGGACGACCTCAAGAACGTCATCATCGTCGTCGTGAACCTGGACCCGTTCCACACGCAGTCGGGTTCCCTCGAGGTGCCGCTGGCGTTCCTGGGCGTCGATGCGCACTCTCCCTACCTGGTCCACGACCTCTTGAGCAACGACAAGTACATCTGGCAGGGTGAACGCAACTACATCCAACTGAACCCGCAGGTCGCGCCCGCCCATATCCTGCGCCTGCGCCGCCGCCTCCACCGCGAACAGGACTTTGATTATTTCACGTAGCGCATCCGCCGGGACCCGAGGCGGCCCGCCGCCCGCTCGAGACGGCCTCTCGACCGGGACAGAAAGGAAACGATGAGCGCCAGGGACTTTCGTCTTGAAGACGACCCGCTGTGGTATAAAAAGGCCATCATTTACGAGTTGCACGTCAAGTCCTTCTGCGACTCCGACGGCGACGGCATCGGCGACTTTCAGGGGCTGATCGGTAAGCTCGACTACCTCCAGAACCTCGGCGTGACCGCCGTATGGCTGCTGCCGTTCTACCCCTCGCCCCTGCGCGACGACGGGTACGACATCTCCGACTACACGAACATCAACCCCGATTACGGGACGCTTGCGGACTTCAGGGAGTTCCTGCGCGCGGCGCACCGCCGCGGCCTGCGCGTGATCACCGAGCTCGTCATCAACCATACATCGGATCAGCACCCGTGGTTTCAGCGCGCGCGCACGGCCCAGCCCGGCTCGGCGTGGCGCAAGTTCTACGTCTGGAGCGACACGGTCAAGAAGTACGCGGACGCCCGCGTCATCTTCAAGGACTTTGAGGTCTCCAATTGGACGTGGGACGCCGAGGCCAAGGCCTACTACTGGCACCGTTTCTATTCCCACCAGCCCGACCTGAACTTCGAGAGCAAACTCGTCCAGAAGGAGATCTTCCGCGTGATGGATTTTTGGCTGGGCATGGGCGTGGACGGCCTGCGCCTGGACGCGGTGCCTTACCTCTACGAAGAGGAGGGGACGAACTGCGAGAACCTCGAGGCGACACACGCCTTCCTGAAGAGACTGCGCAGCCACGTCGACAGCCGCTTCAAGAACCGCATGCTCTTGTGCGAGGCGAACCAGTGGCCGGAGGACGCGGCCGCGTACTTCGGCAAGGGCGATGAGTGCCACATGGCGTTCCACTTCCCCGTGATGCCGCGCCTGTTCATGTCGCTGTGGATGGAGGACCGTTTCCCAATCATCGATATCCTCCAGGAGACGCCGGCGATCCCGGAGAACTGCCAATGGGCGATGTTCCTGCGCAACCACGATGAGCTGACGCTCGAGATGGTGACGGACGAAGAGCGTGATTACATGTACCGCGTCTTCGCCGAGGACAAGCGCGCCCGCATCAACCTGGGCATCCGCAGGCGCCTGGCGCCGCTGTTGGACAACAACCGCCGCCGCATCGAACTGATGAAGATCCTGCTCTTGTCCCTGCCGGGTACGCCCGTCATCTACTACGGCGATGAGATCGGCATGGGCGATAACTATTACCTGGGCGACCGCGACGGCGTGCGCACGCCGATGCAGTGGAGTTCGGACCGCAACGCGGGCTTCTCCAAGGCGCCGGCGCAGAAGCTGTTCTTGCCCGTTATCATGGATTCCGAGTATCACTTCGAGGCCGTGAACGTCGAGAACCAGGAGGCCAACCTCTCGTCCATCCTGTGGTGGATGAAGCGCGTCATCGCCATGCGCAAGAAGTTGAAGGCCCTGGGGCTCGGGTCGATCGAGTTCGTGCCGTCGGACAACCACAAGGTGCTTTCGTTCACGCGCACCTACCAGGATGAGGCCGTGCTCGTGGTCGTGAACCTTTCGCGTTTCTCGCAGGTCGTGCGCCTGGACCTGACGCGGTACGCGGGATTCGTGCCCGAGGAGGTCTTCTCCGGCAATCGCTTTCCGACGGTGCGCAAGGCGCCCTACACCTTGACACTGGGCTTCCATGATTACTTCTGGTTTGTCCTGCGCAAGCAGAGGGCGCCGGTCCCTTCCCAAAAAGAGGAAGGTCTGCCGGAGTGCGTCTTTAAAAAGTCCTGGGGGACGTTGAGCGACATGGACACGCAGACGGTCGAAGAGCTCCTGCCGCATTATTTAAAGGATTGTCGCTGGTTCGGGGGCAAGGCCAGGCGCCTGCGCCGCGTCAAGGTGGTGGAGGACCTGCCGGTCCCGAACAACGGCCAGATGGTCCACCTGCTGCTTTTCGAGGTCGCGTACGCCGAGGGCGCGCACGACCACTATGCCCTGCCGTTGGCCTTTGCGACGGACGAGAAGGCCCTCAGTGTCGCCAAGGAGAGCCCGCGGGGTGTCTTGGCGCGCGCCCGCATCGATGAGAAGGACGGGATCTTATACGACGCGGTGTATGACGAGGTCTTCCAGAGGACGCTGTTGGAGCACGTGGCCAAGCGCAGGAAGATCAAGGGCCTGCGCGCCTACATCGTCGCGTCGCCGGGCCGCAAGTTTAAGGCCCTCCTGGGGGATACGAGGGACGGACTCGCGTCGCACATCGGCAAGGCCGAGCAGAGCAACACGTCGATCTTCTACGGGGACCGGCTTTTCTTGAAGCTCTATCGGCGTCTCGAACCCGGCATGAACCCGGACCTCGAGATCGAGCGCTTCCTGACCGAGAAGACGGGTTTCGGCCGCATCCCGCCCTTTGCGGGCGCTTTGGAGATCAAGGGGCTCACGCGGGAACCTATTTCGCTGGGTCTCCTCGAGGGGTTTGTCGCCAGCGAGACCGACGCGTGGTCGTACGCCCTGGATAACGCGAAGAAGTTCTTCGAGCAGATCATGGGCCGGCCGGGCGAGGGGTGTCCGGTCGAGGGCGTGTGTCTCTTTGACGCGGGAGAGACGATCCCTTTTGATCCCCTGCGTCAGAGCATGGGCACGGCCTTTCTGGAGATGGTCCAGCTCCTGGGCAGGCGCACGGGCGAATTTCATCTGGCGATGGCCTCCTCGAGCGCCGCAGACTTCGCGCCGGAGGCCTTCTCTAAACTCTATCAGCGCGCGGTCTACCAGTCGATGACGGGCCTGACAAGGCGCGTGATGCAGGCGCTCAGCGGCAAGCTGAAGGTCCTGCCCGCCGCGGTGCGCGAAGACGCGCGGGCGGTCCTGGAGGCGGAGGGCCGTATCAACGAGAACTTCCAGAAGATCCTCCAGCGCAAGTTCTCGGCCATGAAGATCCGCATCCACGGCGACTACCACCTGGGCCAGGCGCTCTTCACCGGCAAGGACTTTTACATCATTGATTTCGAGGGCGAGCCGGCGCGGGCGCTGAGCGAGCGCCGGCTCAAGCGCTCGGCGTTGCGCGACGTCGCGGGCATGTTGCGTTCGTTCCATTACGCCGCCTACGCGACGTTCTTCCTGAAGGCCGCGACACGGCCCGAGGACGTGGCGGCCCTGATGCCGTGGGCGGACTTCTGGTCCTGCGTGGTCGGCGGCGCCTTCCTGAAGACGTATGTCGAGACCGTGGGCGCGGCGCCCTTCGTGCCCAAGGCCCGCGACGAGTTCAATGACTTGCTGCGCGCCTTCATCCTGGAGAAGGCCGTCTACGAGCTGGGCTACGAGCTGAACAATCGGCCCGACTGGATCGTCATCCCCATCAAGGGGATCCAATATATTCTCAAGGAACACTTCAGCGCTCCCAAAAAATGACACTAGACCAGGTCTTTCGGTGTCACTTTCGAGAAAAGGCGTTGGTATGACACAGGATATGACACATGCGATTTCGTTATTGAGTGAACAGGATATATACCTGTTAAAGGAGGGCAACCACTTCCGGATCTACGAGAAGCTGGGGGCGCATCTGATAGAGGTCAAGGGCGTGGCCGGGACGTACTTTGCCGTGTGGGCGCCGAATGCGGAGCGCGTGAGCGTCGTGGGCGACTTCAACGGCTGGAACGCGCAGGCGCACGCCCTGAGCAGCCGATGGGACGGCTCGGGTATCTGGGAGGGTTTTATCCCGGGCGCGCAGCACGGGATGCTCTACAAGTATCACATCGAGTCCAAGGTCAACGGCTACAAGGTCGACAAGGGCGACCCGCTGGGGTTGAGCTGGGAGGTCTCCCCGCGCACCGCGACGCGCATCTGGAAGCTCGACTATAAGTGGGGCGACGGCGCGTGGATGAGGGATCGCGCCGAAAAGAACAACCTGAACGGCCCGATGTCCATCTACGAGGTGCACCTGGGGTCGTGGCGCCGCGTGCCCGAAGAGGGCAACCGGTTCCTCACGTACCGCGAGATGGCGCCGCTGTTGGCGGACTATGTCGCCGAGACCGGCTTCACGCACGTGGAGTTCCTGCCGGTGATGGAGCACCCGTTCTACGGGTCCTGGGGATACCAGTCGATCGGCTACTTCGCGCCGACGAGCCGCTATGGGACGCCCGAAGATTTCATGTACCTCATTGACACCCTGCACCGGCGCGGCATCGGGGTCATCCTCGACTGGGTGCCGTCCCACTTCCCGTCGGACGAGCACGGCATCATCTTCTTCGACGGCACGCACCTCTACGAACACGAAGACCCGCGCAAGGGGTTTCATCCGGACTGGAAGAGCTCTATCTTCAACTACGGCCGCAGCGAGGTGCGCAACTTTTTGATCTCGAGCGCGCTCTTCTGGCTCGACAGGTATCACGTTGACGGCCTGCGCGTGGACGCGGTGGCGTCGATGCTGTATCTTGACTATTCGCGCAAGGACGGCGCGTGGCTCCCGAACCAGTTTGGCGGCAACGAGAACGTCGAGGCCATCGACCTCCTGCGCCGCCTCAACGAGATGGTCTACAGGGAGTATCCCGACGTGCAGACCTTTGCCGAGGAGTCCACGGCGTGGCCCGGCGTGTCGCGGCCGCTGTACCTGGGGGGCCTGGGTTTCGGCCTCAAGTGGAACATGGGGTGGATGCACGATACGCTCGCCTACGCCGGCAAAGATTCTGTCTATCGCAAGTATCACCAGAACGAGCTGACCTTCAGCATCTGGTATGCGTTCTACGAGAACTTCGTCCTGCCCTTCTCCCACGACGAGGTCGTGTACGGCAAAGGCTCGATGCTCAACAAAATGCCCGGTGACGCGTGGCAGAAGTTCGCGAACCTGCGGTTGCTCTTGGGCTACATGTACGGCCATCCTGGCAAGAAGCTTCTTTTCATGGGCGCGGAGTTCGGCCAGGGAAACGAGTGGAACCACGACGCGAGCCTGGACTGGCACCTCCTGCAGTACGCCCCGCACAACGGTCTTAAGCACTGGCTCGGCGACCTGAATCACATGTACCGCGCGCACCCCGCGTTCTGGTCGCGCGACTTCGAGCAGGGCGGCTTTGAATGGGTGGACTTCCATGACGCGGACAAGAGCGTTATCAGTTTCCTGCGTCACGGCCGCGCTCCCAAAGATACGGTCCTGACCGTCTGCAACTTCACGCCCGTGCCCCAGCACAACTACCGCGTGGGCGTGCCCTTTGGCGGGACATGGAAGGAGCTGTTGAACAGCGATGCCCGGACCTACGGCGGGGCGGGCTACGGTAATCTCGGCAGCGTCGAGGCCGCACCGGTCTCCTTTTACGGCCGCTACGACTACTCGCTTTCGCTCACCCTGCCGCCCTTGTGCATCATCTTCCTCAAGCCGCAAGGTTGACCATGAAAGAATCGGGCAAATTCCTCCTGGTCCTCGTGGTGTTCCTTGCGTGCTTCTTTTTGCCCATCGAGGCCGCACGTTTTCAAGGGCCTGCCTACGAGGCGCTGGCGCTCGTGAAGAGCTACGCCCGCGAGCATGTCCTTTTATGTCTGGTCCCGGCTTTTTTTATCGCCGGCGCGGTCTGTATTTTCGTGAGCCGGGCGACCGTCGTCAGGTATTTCGGCGCCAAGGCGCACAAAGCCCTTGCCTACGGCGTGGCGTCGGTCTCCGGCGTCCTCCTTGCGGTGTGTTCCTGCACGGTCCTGCCGCTCTTTTCCGGTATCTACCGCCGGGGGGCGGGCCTGGGGCCGGCGATCGCCTTCCTTTATTCGGGGCCGGCAATCAACGTCCTGGCCATCGTCTTGACGGCGCGCGTGTTGGGTTGGCAGCTGGGTCTCGCGCGCGCGATCGGCGCCGTGGTCTTCAGTGTGATCATCGGTTTCCTGATGCACCTGATCTTCTTGAAAGAGGAGCGGGCCCGGCACGCCGAAGGGGAACTTGAGTTCTTTAAGGAGAAAGAGACACGGCCGCTGTGGCAGAACGCGTCGTACTTTTTCGCGATGGTCGCGCTCCTCGTCTTCATGAACTGGAGCCGGCCGCCGGAGGGTGAGACGGGTCTGTGGCTGGCGCTCTATAATATGAAGTGGGGGTTGACGGGGGCCTTCGCCGTTATCCTTTTTTTCATGCTGCGGAGCTGGTTCGTGTCCTCCGAGCTCAAGGCGTGGATGGCGGCCACGTGGCAGTTCGCGAGGCAAATCCTGCCATTCCTCTTGATCGGCGTTCTGGTATCTGGTTTTCTCCTGGGCCGGCCGGACCACGAAGGCCTGATCCCGTCGGAATGGGTGGCGTCCTGGGTCGGCGGCAACGGGCCCGCGGCAAACTTCCTGGCGTCGCTCGTCGGCGCGCTCATGTACTTCGCGACGCTCACCGAAATTCCGATCCTCCAGGGGTTGATCGGCTCCGGCATGGGCAAGGGGCCGGCGCTGGCGCTCTTGTTGGCTGGCCCGGCCTTGAGCCTGCCGAACATGCTCGTCATCCGCGGCGTCATCGGCACCAAGAAGACGCTCGCCTATGTGACGTTGGTGGTTGTGATGGCGACCTTCTCCGGCTGGCTCTTCGGCCACCTGAAATAAACCGGGGCAGAGGTTCCCTGCGGTGTTATAATGGGACAAACCGGAGGGAAGATGCGCATATTGGGTATGGGTACTCAAGAGCTTCTCCTCGTTCTCCTTGTTTGCCTGCTGGTCTTCGGCGCCGCCAAGCTGCCGGAGATCGGCCGCGCGCTGGGCAAGGCCATCAGGGAGTTCAAGCGGTCCGTCCACGACGACTCCGACGACGGCGCGTCGAAGACGGACAACGACGCCAAGGCGTAGCTTCTGTATCCTCCTTCCTTATGGACCTGCGCCAGCCATTCCTGGAGCACCTGGAGGAGTTGAGGAAGAG
>CAZCSY010000001.1:0-75230 GCA_964501505.1 uncultured Planctomycetia bacterium | reverse complement strand
GCTGCTGGTGAAAGGGGTGCTGGCTCGAGACGCCGGCGTTGTTGATGAGGGCGTCCACCTTCCTGAACTCTCTGATCGCGGTCTGGGCCAGGTTCTTCAGGTCGTCGAGCTTGGAGACGTCGGCAGGAACGCCCAATACCCGCACGCCGTTCTTCTTCGCGATCTCCTGCGCGGTCGCCTCCAGGGCCTCTTTCCCGCGGGCCGCCAAGACCAGGTTCATCCCCTCCCCGGCCAGTGTCTCGGCTAAGGCCCGGCCGATACCGCGGCTCGCGCCGGTGATGATAGCCGTCTTACCTTTAAGTGGGAACATGCACGGCCTCCGTCTTTTTTGTCTTCAAGATCGCATCCGTTGCCAAAAAGAGCAGTCCGAAAAAGATCATGTACACGAAAAACCCGAGCCGGAAGCTTTGCCGGAAAAGCGCCCCGCCGATGAGGACGCCCAGGCCTCCGGCCACGAACCGGACCGAACTGTTGAGGCTCGATATCTCCTTCATGAAGGGCTTGTCCAGGTCCGTCAAAAATGTCGACATCCCGGCGTGGTTGATGGTCCAGCCAAAGCCCCACGCGAGCATGAGCACCGGGATCGCCCAAGCCGTCCTCAAAAAGATAAACAATCCCGTGGCCCCCGTCATCAGGAGGACGCCGGCCTTCAGGGTCGGCAGGCGACCCTTCTTGTCCGCCGAGAGCCCTCCCAGGGCCTCTCCGAAAACCCCGGCCAGACTGCCGAGGGTCAGGGCCATCGAGACCCAGAACTGCCGCCATTCCAGGTCCCGCGCAAAGTACACGCCCAGCCACTGCCGAACCCCGTGATAAAAAAGGCTCACGAGAAAGATGTAGGCAAAGGCCCTCCAGATCACCGGCTGGCGCAGGGCCTCGATATACCGGCTCTGGGCCGCGTAGCGCTGTGTCTGGGTCTCGGGAAAGAACAGGGCCGTCAGCAGCACCGCCACGAGCGCCAGGAGCGACGGGATAAAAAACATCCACCGCCAGGAAATCAGCCCGCTCAGGAAAAGCCCCAGCAGCGTCGCCATGAAGGTCGCACTGAAGAAAAAACCAACGAACGTGCCGCGTCTCTCCTGCGCTGCCTGATCCGCGAGGTAGATCAAGACGAGCGGCGTCGTCGCCGCGGCAAAGACGCCGACCAGAAAACGAAACACAAACAGCGCCCGGTACCCGACGGCGCAGCCCGACAGGAACGAAAAGACCGCGAAGAGCGACAGCGTCGCCACGTTGATCTGCTTGTTATGAAAGAGCCGCGTCAGCGGGCCGTAGAAGAGGGCGCAGATGCCGTACGGCAACATGTACGCCCAATTGATCCTCCCCGCCACGAAATCCGAGATGCCGAAGTCCTGTGCGATTGCCGGCACGATGGCCGAGATCGACCCCACATTGAACGCGATACAACACCCCTGCAGACACAAGATAAAGAAAACGGTCTTTTTGATAGATGACCTCTCCCATCAAACCGGTGCGTCCTGTCCGAGGCGTTCGCCCCATCCGTGCTCGCTCCCCCATCCCCCGTGGGACCCCTTGCGCTGCGCGCGGATGGGCCGCCCCGCCTCGGCCACCCGCCGGCGAACACAAGACAACGCGTGCTTCGCTACGTGCTCTCGCGCTCGATGACATCCTTGAAGATCTTCAGGTTCTCCTGCGAGTGCTTGTTGATGAAGCCCTCGACCTGCTCGTCGGTGAACTTGGCCTTCTTGTCCATCTTGAAGTCCTGAATCCAGGTCATCAGCACCCCTTCGGGCGTCGGCGTGTAGAGCCAGATGATCTTCATGTACTCGAAGGGAAACTCGGGCGGCAGCTTCTGAGCGTAGGCGAAATAATACTCTTTAAAGAGGAGTCGGAACGACTGCCAGGAACGGTCCTCGTCGTCGGTCAAACGAAAGGTCAGCTTGTTCCCCTCCTTTTTGAGGACCGTCGCCTCCTTGTACTCCGTGCCGAAGAGCTCGGTCCAGCGCGGGATGTCGTTCGAGATATCGAAGACCTTTTCGTACGGCGCGTCGATCAGGATCGCATTACACGTGTGAGCCATGATTTACCCTCGCTTCCTTGCTGTAAATCACCCCGGGATGCTATCGGTCCCCTTCCCGCGATACGGGGTGATACGGGGTGCCGGGACGGACAGAAACTCTACCGACTAAACTATCGCCACGGCGCGGCACCAGCTCGCGCCGGTATCTTTGACCCTCACGGGCAGGCAGGAGACGGTGAAGCCGTGCGGCTTCGGGATGGCCCCCAGATTTCCTAACCGTTCCATATGACAGTACTCGCGCCGTCGGCCCAGAAAGTGACACGGCCAGATCTTGGCCTTGTCTTTGGTCTCTAAAAATTCCTTGAACATCTCGAAGCACGGCCGGTCGAGGCCTATCGTGTCGATCCCCAGCATCTTCACGCCCTGATCGAGGATATACGCCAACGCCTCCGGCAGCATGCCGACATATTTATGGACGTAGTCCGGTGTCCCCAACAACCTGTCGCCGCCGGTATGGAGCAAAACGATCTCCCCGGCCTTGAGTTTATGGTCGATCTTCTTGAGCGCCCCGACGACCTCGTCTTTAGTGATGTTCTGCGGATACGTCAGGTGCGTGAAGTCGAGGACCACGCCCGGGCCGTAGCACCACGCGAGCGGCACGTCCTCGATCTTTTTCGCGGGCTTGCCTTGGCACGTGCTGCCGTAGTGGAACGGGGCGTCCACGTGGGTGCCCATGTGGACCGAGGCGTGGACGATCTCCAGGGACAGCATCTCGCCGTCCGGGATCTCCTCGGGCCGGGCCACGCGTTCACCCTTTTTAAAGCGCTCCTTACCGCCCGGCTGCCTGGTCATGACGACCTCGTTGAAGTGTTCCACCCCGGCGGCGTGGGTGATGCGCTCGATCCGCGCGACGTGCGTCTCGACGAGGGTGTCGTCTATGGGCAGGCTCAAATCGATAAAGCGCATGTTAGGAAGCCTTCTTGCTTTCGATGACCCGGGCGATCTCATCCACGGTGTGCTGTTTGGCCACTTCTTTCTCGGCGAGCTGAACCCCGAACTGCTTTTGCAGGGCGATAACGACCTCGACCATCTCGGTCGAGTCCACGCCTAAGGACTGCTCCAAGGACTGCCCCTCCTTCAGCTCTTCGGGCTTCACCTTCAGCAGATTGACGATGACCTCCTTGACCTTGTCCTTCGTTGCCACATGCACCTCCGTTTTACCTCTTATGAGGCCTTCTCCATGATCAAGGCCGAGTTGATGCCCCCGCGTCCGCGGGAGACAACGAGCGCCTTCTTGACATCGTGCGGCCGCGCCTTACCCGTGACATAGTCCAGACCCGCGCACTGCGGATCAAGTTCTTCGAGGTTCAGCGTCGGCGGCACCAGGCTATGCTCCATGGCAAGCAGCGTCACGATCATGTCCACCGCGCCGGAAGCCCCTAACAGGTTGCCGAACATCGTCTTGGGAGCGCTGGCGGGGATCTTTTTTGCCGCCTCGCCAAAGACCTCGCGGATCGCTGCGGCCTCGCCGATATCGCCCTCCTGTGTTCCGGCGCCGTCCAGAGAAATGTAATCGATATCCTCGGGCCTCGCCCCCGCCTGGGCCAGGGCCATGCGGATGGCGCGGGCAGCATCTTTCCCGTCGGGGTTGGGCTTGATACGGTCAAAGCCGTCGCACGTCGTGCCGTACCCTGTGATGAAGGCAAGGACGTGCGCGTCCCTCTTTTTCGCGCGCCCTTCACCCTCCAGGATCATAATCCCGGAACCTTCGCCGACGACAAAGCCGTCACGGCGCCTGTCAAAAGGCTTATAGGCCTCTTCGGGCGTCTCATTCTTCGTCGAGAGCTCGCCGTTCGTGTTGCAGCACAAAAGGCCGTACGGCGAGAGCGGCGCCTCCATGCCGCCGGCGAGGATAAAATCGGCCTTATCCTTCTCGAGAATCTTCACGGCGTGGCCCACGGCCATCAGGGAGCTTGCGCGGTCCGAGACGATGGTCTTCGAATACCCCTTGATGCCGTAGTAAATAGAGACCTGCCCCTGCGGCGCTGCCGGAAACCACGCCGAGGCCATATACGGGCTCACGCCCGACCGGCCCTCGATATAAAGGTCGCGCAGCTCGGTCTCGCCGTACAGCCACCCGCCCAGCGCATTGCCCATGAAGATGCCCACGCGGTTGAGGTTTTCCTTGGCGAGGTCGATGCCCGCGTCCTTGAGCGCCATCTCGGAGGCGATCAGGGCCATATGGGAAAAGGGGTCTATCTTCTGCAGGAGGCGCGAGGAGACGTGCGAATAGGCATCCAGGTCATGCACCATCCCCCCGACGTGAGAAGGATAGAGATGCGCATCATAGCGCTCGATCTTCCTGACCGACGAACGACCGGCCTTCACGTTGGCCCAGAAAGGCTTTTTATCGATGCCCGGAGGCGCGACGATGCCGAAGCCCGTGATCGCGATGCGTGCCATTACCGGCCCTCCCCGTAGCGCTTCACGACGAGACTCGAGTGGATCCCGGAGAAACCGCTGCTCGTCTTTAAGATCATGTCCACCTTCTTTTCGACGGCCTTGTTGGGGACATAGTCGAGGTCGCACTGCGGATCCCGGACCTCCTGATTGATGGTCGGCGGGATGAGGTGACGCTTGAACATCATCGAGGCGATGACCATCTCGATGGCATTGGCCGCCGACAACGGATGGCCGATCATGGACTTGAGCGAACTGATCGGGATGCGGTACGCGTCTTCGCCCAGGGCGATCTTGTAGGCGTTCGTCTCAAAGACGTCGTTCATGCGCGTGGAGGAGCCGTGCGCGTTGACGTAGTCGATGTCGCGAGGCGTGACGTGGGCGTCGTCGAGCGCCAACGTGATGCACGTCGCCATCGCCAGGCCGTCCGCCGGCAGATCGGTCATGTGGAAGGCGTTGTTGCACGTGCCGTAACCGATCACCTCGCAGTAGATCGGCGCCCCGCGCTTGAGCGCGTGATGGAGTTCTTCAAGGATCAGGATCCCCGCGCCTTCGGAAAGGACAAAACCGTCTCGCTTGTTGTCGAACGGCCGCGACGCCTTCTCGGGCTCGTCGTTGCGGGCCGACAGGACGCTCACGACGTCGAACGCGCCGAAGGTGATGGGCGTCAACGGCGCCTCGGCCGCCCCGCCGACCATGACGTCCGCGTCGCCGTCCGCGATCGACTCATAACAGAAACCGAGGGAGTCCGTCCCGGCGGTGCACCCCGTCGAAAGAGTGTTGCATATTCCCTTGAGGCCGTAGCGGGCCGATATCTCCGCGGAGGGCGTGTTGAACATCGACGCGTCATAGAGATAAGGCCGCACCAGGCGCGGATCGATGGGCTGGCGGCCGTTGTCCGTCACCAGGGCGAACTCCTCTTCCATATACTTGGTGCCGCAGATGGCGTTGGCCAGGCTGACGCCCACGCGCTGAGGGTCTATCTTATCGAAATCGAGTCCTGCGTCTTTTACCGCCATGTCGCCGGCGATGACGGCAAACTGAACATAGCGGTCCATGCGCTTGACCTCTTCTTCGTCTAAGCCCAGCGCGAACGGATCGAACTCCTTCGAATAGGCGGCGATGCGCGTGCGGAACATCGAGACGTCGAACATGTCGACGAGCCGGATAGCCGAAAGACCCCCGGTCATCGCCTTCCAGCACGTCTCCTTGCCGATCCCGTTGGGCGAAATCACCCCCAAACCCGTAACAACGACCCTTCTCCTCATCTGCTATGATCTCCTCTGATAATAATTAGTGTCGTTTCTGCCTAACTATTTGATATGTAAAGAGATATGAATAAATTATTGAGATAATTTAAGCTTGCCGTGACTAGAGGTATGCAGAGAAAATATAATTTATTCATAACATTTTGCCGTTATTATAGTTATGCAGAAACGACACTAATTATTTAATTATTTGTGGCGCGTCACCTTGAACACCACGTGGCCGCCGTCGGGGCACGTCGGCGTATCCAGCGAATTCGGATCGTCCATAAAGGGGAAGCTCGCCCCGAAGTTAAGGCCGAAGAGCACCGGAAAGAGCATGTGGTACGCCGCCCCGCAGAAGCCGTCGGGGGGCTTCAAGCCCTTTACCGTCACCTTGTCGCCGACCTTGTATTTGTAAAAACACTTGCCCGTCGACTCCTTGACCTCGATGTCCATCGTCTTGGGATGGGGCCCCGGAGCGGGCCCCGAACGCCTCTCCTCAATCAGGCACCCCGCGTCATCGACGAGTTCGATCAGAAACTCAACCTTCTTGCCGTCGGGACAGGTCGTGCGGATCGACTTCATGTTCTCCATGAACGGGAACGTGGCGCCGAAGGTCAAGGCGTACATGCACGGAAACATCGAGTGCACGGCGCCCAGGCAAAAGTCTTTCGGGGGATGCGTGAAATCCTCAAACTCAAACTGGTCGCCGACCTTGTAAAAATGGTAGCAGTAGCCGTCCTGTTTGGTCACGGTCGCACGCAGGCGCGGGAACTTCACCCGCGTCTTCTTGACGATCTTCCTCAACTCACTGAAGCTCTTTTCCATCGTACGCTCCTCGTCCGGGATATTATCGAATCACGCCTTCCTTCCATCGAAAACTTTTAAAAGAAGTCCTTGCGCGTTATCTGGGTGCACTTTTCCATTTCTTGGTGAAACGCCTCGGATGTCAAAAAGCTCTTCGTCTCCTCCACCTTGTGCACGAGCTCGGTGACGCGGGTGTTAAGCTTGGCGTCAATGTTGTGGGTCTTCGCCTGATTGGCGAGCTCGCCGTTGATGAAATCTATTTCACTGGGCCGGCCGCGCTGAATGCTCTGCAGGATCGAGCCGTACAACGGCTTGTCGCTGAGATTCGTCATGATCCCCGCATAGACCGGCGCCGCCTGCTCGAGCGGCAGGGCGCTCAATCCTTTGAGTTTCTTGACCTCGAAGTCCGGCATGTCCAAAAGCTCGATCTTGAGCTGGTCGACCACGTCAAAGCCCTCTTTCAGGATCCTGAGCGCCCACGTGCACATCTTAAGGTCGCTGTACGTCTCCTGCATGCTCTTGCCGAGGATCGCCGGGATGCAGTTGCTGGCGTTGACGAAGACCTTCGTCCACTTCATGCCGCCGATGTTCTCGACGGCAACGGCCTCAAAGGCGGGCTTCAGGAACGCGATCACCTGGTCCACCGCCTCGTCGTTCGGTCCGTACGGCCGACCGATGAGCCAGTTGCCTTCAAAATTATGCACAATGCGGTGGTACGGGATATAGGTGGCGCCGAACATCACGATGCTTGAGACGAGCCTCTCGGGACCGAGCATCATGCTCAGGAGTTTATCGGCCCGCACGCCGTTCTGCGTCGAAAGGATGAGGGGCCCGTTGACGAGAAAGTCGCGCGACTTGTCGACGGCGTCGCGGATGTCCTGCGTCTTGACCGTAAGGATGGCCAGGTCCACCTTCTCCTCCAGGCGCGTCTTCACGTCGAGATAGTGCAAGGAGCGTCCGCGCGCACCCTCGATCGCGAGGCCATGACGTTCGATCTGCTTCTTCTGCTCGAGGCGTCCGACGGCAATCACGCCGGCGCCCTTGGCCTTCAGATACCCGGCCACGAGCCCTCCGATCGCCCCTAACCCGATCACCGCCGCCTTCATCGTTTCTCTTTCTCCCGTTCCTTCTGTCTTCCTTGTTCGCAGTACCGCTTCAAATTTTTCAGGATCCGGCGGATGTTCGCGTCGTGCAGGTACCGCAAAATAAGGACCCACAGGGCCCTCGGGACCATTCCCCGCACCTCGTAATCCATCTCGTACACGACGCGCATGCCGCCGGGCTCTTGCCGGGCGCTCAGTGTCTCAGAGCCCGTGAACATGCCGTTCAAAAAAGAACGCGTGATGCTGTACGGGCCCACCGCGGTAACCGCCACATCCCACGACGGGGCAAAGGGAAGCCGGACCTCCTGCCGATACCGCGTGCCGACGCCGACCGGCCCATCGGTCAAGCGCACGAAGCGCATCAAAGAACCGCGCGGCCACCAAGGGGCCTCGCCCCACGCCACGATCTCGGGGACGAGCGCCTCTTCGCTGCAGTGCACCAGAATAGAATGCCGGTTCTCTCTCATCCTTTAGGGCGCGTCCCTTGGGGGTCGACGGCGCGGCAGGTCGTGCTTCTTATAGTCGAAGCCGACGTCGTCGAGCAACCGGATCATCAAGGAATAGAACTGAAGGGGCACCTCGGAGAACATCGCCTGCATCAGATCGACCTCTTCGACAATCCGGGACCCCCGCCCCCGCGCGTTCTCCTCGGCCTTCTGGGTCGCGCCAATCTCGGTCATGTGCCGGTGAAAGACCGGCATCTTGCCGAGCATCTTCTTGAACCTCTCCTCGGTCGTCTTCTCCCACGTCATCTTGACACCGTCAGACATACAAATCGCCTTTCGTGGCCGCGGCTTCAAACTTTGAGATATTCGCCATGAAGTCCTTGACGCACAGCTTCGCCAGATCCGAATACCGGCTCGCCATGATCCGGTGGATGCGGTGGGGCCTGGAGAAGAACTCGCGCATGCACCAGGACCCCAGCCGGCCCACCTCTTCGGTCGAGAGGTGCTTCGTCGGCACCACGGGGTGCTGGAAGTCCCACGTGATCAGGTCGATCTTTTCCGGATCCAAGAGCCGCTCCTTGACCAATTTCTTCCACAGCGGCGAGCCGGGCACGGGCGTCACGAACTGGAGGGCGAAGACGTCGGGGTCGACCTTGTCCGCGAACTCAAAGCGCTGCTTGATCTTCGCTTCATCATCGTCCTCGAAACCAATCATGAAGGTCCCGACCGTGGCGATGTCGTTCCTGCGCAGGGCATCGATGGTCTTTTTGATCTGCGCGACCGTCACCCCCTTGCCGATGCGCGAGAGGTCCGCGTCGTCGCCGACCTCGACGCCGACCAAGCCCATGAAAAGGCCCGCTCTCTTCATCAACGGGATGATGTCCTCCTGACGCTCCCAGTCGTCGGCGCGGCCGAGGATCACCCAGTTGAGCCTGATCCCCTTTTCCAGAATCCCCTCAGACACGCCCCTGACCATCTCCGGATTGACGTTGAAGGCATCATCCTGAAAGACGACGGTCTTGACCCCGAACTTCTTCGTCAGGACCTCCAACTCCTCGACAATGCGGCTGGCCGAACGCGAACGCCAGGAGACGAAATCTTTCGGGGAACGCGGATCATACTGACTCCACTCATAACAAAAAGAACAGCCGCCCGGGCACCCCCGCGACGTGAAAAGTTCGCAAAAATGAGTCCAATAGGTATGGTTGACGTACTTCTCCATCGGGAAGAGGTCATACGCCGGCAACGGCAGGACGTTGATATCCTTGATGAGCTCGCGGTGCGGGCCGGCGACGACCTTTGCGTCCTGGCGGCACGCCAGCCCGGGGATCTTCGAAAAATCCCTGCCCGGCGTATCGAGGGCCCGACACAGGTCCTCGAGCGTCAACTCCCCTTCGCCGATGAGGACGAAGTCGATGGCCGGGTGTTTGCGGATGGTCTCTTCGTAGAGCGCCGAATACCACAATCCTCCGACGGCGACGAGCGTCTTGGGGCTCACCTCTTTCACGAGTTGGGCGGTCTTGTTGAAGTGCCAGATGACCGCCAGACCCCCGGTCGAGTGCAGGATGTCCCCCAGGACCACAAGGTCCGGCTGAATCTCGTTGACCCTCGCCCTGATATCGTCATAGGTCAGATCGAGGGCGCGCGCGTCCAGAACCACGGGCCGGCCGACCCCTTTCTCGCGGATATAGGCCGCCAGCTGCGCGTAATACTGGTTCGCCGCCTTGTTGACGCCGTGGGTCGCCCACCCGCCGATGGGCGGCATGATGAACAGGACCTTTTTCATAAACGACTCCCTTGCCTAAAGTCTCAGACGTTGAACCAGGACGTCACGAGGCTGCGGCCGCCGGGTGTCAAGTCCACATTGACGTGCTTGACCTGCGTCAGCTCCGACAACCCCTCGCGGCCGAGCTCCCGGCCGAAACCGCTCTGCTTGTAGCCGCCGAAGGGCGCCTCGTTATAAAATCCACCATACGTGTTGACCCAGACGGTGCCGCAGCGCAACCCCCGGGCGATCGTCGTTGCGCGGGCCATGTCCTTGGTCCACACCATCCCCGCCAACCCGTAATCCGTGTCATTGGCGATACGCAGCGCCTCCTGTGCGTCCCTGGCCTTCAGGACGCACAGGACAGGACCGAAGATCTCCTCGCGCGCGATGCGGGCGCTATTGTCAACGTCGGTGAAGACCGTCGGCTCGACATAGTAACCTTTGGCCAGATCTTTGGGTACCCCGCCGCCGGCCACGAGCCGTCCCTCCCTGCGCCCCACGGCGATGTATTCCAGCACTGATTTCTTCTGCCTGGCGCTGATGAGCGGCCCGATATCCGTCGCGGGATCCTGCGGATCGCCTATGTTAAGCTTTTTGGTCTTCGTCACGATCATCTCGAGGAACGTGTCGTAGATCTTCTCTTCGACGATGAGGCGCGATCCCGCCACGCACATCTGGCCCTGGTTCATGAAGATCGCGCACAGCGCCCCGCCGGCCGCCGCCTCCAGGTCGGCGTCGGCCAAGACGATATTGGGGGACTTGCCCCCCAGTTCGAGCGTCAGCTTCTTGAGGTTCGACGCCGCCGCGCGCATCACGCCGCGGCCCACCTCGGTCGAGCCCGTAAAGGTAATCATGTCGACGGCCATCGACTCTGACAGATACGGGCCCAGGACCGAACCCTGTCCGGTCACGACATTCACCACGCCGGGCGGCAGCTCCACCTTGTCGAAAATCCTGGTCAGCTCCAGACAACTCAACGACGCCTCCTGAGAAGGCTTGAGCACGACCGTGTTACCTAATATGATACTGGAGGCGATCTTCCAGGCCGCCATCAGAAAGGGATAATTCCACGGGATGATCGCGCCCACCACGCCCACCGCCTCCCGTAAGGTGTAGCTCATCGCCGGCGCCGGGACCGAAATCGTCTCGCCCTTGATCTCGCCGGCGGCCCCGGAAAAATACTCATAGGCGTTGGCCGCGACCGGAATATCGATAAAGGTCGTCTGCTTGGTCGTCTTGCCCGTATCGAGCGTCTCGACGCGCGCCATCTCAAAGGCCGATTCGCGGATCTCGCCGGCGATGCGCACGAGATACGCCGCCCGCTCGTTCAGGCTCATGCGCGGCCAGGCCCCTTCGTCAAAGGCCCTGCGGGCCGCCTGGATAGCCCTCTCCATGTCCTTGGCCGAGGCGCGCGGGAAGGGCGCGATCTTCGTTTCCGTCGCCGGGTTGATGCTCTCCGCGACGGCGCCGCCCTCAGCCCCGCAAAACTTCCCGTCTATGTACATCTTGTATTGTTCCATGTCGTCATTCCTCCGACCGGCGCTTAAAGGAAAAAGGCCTTTAGCCGGGCCGCCTCGGCCACCCGCCGGGCAACGCGTCGGCTCATTCTACCGGCGCAGCGGTCCACAGCTCGAAGAGCCTGTTGAACGGCACGTACCAGCGGGAGATCTTGGCAAAGTCGCCCTTGAGCTTGAGCTTCTTCTGGGTCGTGGCCGCGAACGGATCGAGCTGGCGCTTGAAGATGGCGCGCCAGTGGTCGGCCTTGCCCGAGATCACGAACTCGGCGTCGTCGAGGCTGCGCGTGAAATCCTTGATGCGCCCTTCTGAAAAATGGAAACAGTAGACGTCCTGGGTCTCGTCCATGACGACGGCGAGCCTGGTCTCCAGGGCCGCCTGGGTCGCAAGGTCCCTGAACTTCGCGTCAGCGTTGACACAGTGCACGATCGCCTCGATCTGCTCGGGAGAAAATATCTTATAGGTCTTGGCGCCTGCCGCAGCAGGGGCCTCTTCACCTCTCCCTGAAGCCTGCGGCCTCCCGCCCCCCGAGGTGTAAAGATCCTTGATCACGGCGATCCGCACGGCCTCTTCCAGGACCTGTGCCAGGAAGAAGGCCTCCCGCAGCGTCTCGCCGATCGCGACCACGCCGTGGTGCCGAAGCACCACGATGTTGGAATTCCTGAGCGCCTCGATCACCGGTGCGATATCCGTGATCGTCGGCGTCTTCTGGTCCACGACAGGCACCGCACCCAGCGTCAGGCGCGTCTCAAAGGTATCGCACACGAGATGATCGTGCGCGGCAAAGTACCCGTTCGCGTGCGTCGGGTGGACATGCACCACCGCCCACGCCTCCAGATTCTTATAGACGCTCGTGTGAAAGGGTTTCTCCGAAGACGGCACAAAACCCTTGTCCCGGGGATGACCGTCCACATCGATGAGGCCGATATCGGCCTCCTTCAGATCCCCCAGACACGTCCCGTGGCCGGTGATGAGAAGCTCCCTGTCGCTCACCCGCACGCTCAAATTTCCCGAAAGCCCGCCGGAGAGGTCCTTCTCCCAGATCCAGCGGCCGACGGTAATCAATTCCTGCTTGTCCTTATTCATCCCTCACCCCTTTATATAAACAAGCGGCACGTCTTCCGACGGGGGCACGTACGTCTTGATGTTCTGCGCCGTGACCTTGCGGCCGTCCATCTTCAACAGAGACGTCTTTTTGCGCCCCGGCCGGCCGCGGTGCAGGTGGATCGGGATATGATGCTTGAGCGCGCAGATCGCTGCGATGAGCGAGCCCGTCCGGCAGACGGCCTTCTTCTTCGACAACCGGTCATAAAAAATGTGCACGGCCCTGACCAGACCCCGCTCCATGCAATGCGCCATCATGCCGTCGCAGATCACGACCGGCTGGATGTCGCGCCGCAGGAGTTCCCTGGCGACGACCTTGATACCCTCCAGGCCCGGCCGCAGCTCCGTCACAAAGACCGAGGCGGCTTTGAAATTTTTGTAGAAGGCCTTGTGCGGCACCCCGAAGATGAGAGGCATCGGCTGACTAACGTGCATGGAGCCCCCGCTTATTGCCCTCCCGGGCGGAATCCCCCGTGGGGGGATGAATGGCAATATGTTGTGTCACGAGCCGCGCGGGCACGACGTCGAAACCCGGGTAATACGCCTGTAGCTTCTTATCGCCGAGCCGGCGGCCCTCAAATATCAGTATCTCGTCGTCCGCGCGCACCTCGATCGGGATATCCCGACCGCTCGCCAGGCGCTCCGAAGGCTGGACCAGGGCGTAAAAAGGAATATTGAAGTGCCGCGCAAGGAGTGCGATCTGGTACGTGCCCACCTTGTTGGCGAAGTCGCCGTTTTTCGCCGAGCGGTCCGACCCCACCAGGACGCAGGAGACCCTTTTTTCGGCCATAACCTTGGCGACGGCGTTATCGGGGATGAGCGTCACGTCGCATCCGGCCCGTTTCAACTCCCAGGCCGTCAGGCGCGCGCCCTGAAGGTATGGCCGCGTCTCCGTGGCGAAAAATTTGACGCGTTTTTTTTGCCGGCGGCAGATCGCGCCGATCAGCGCCATCTCCCCGCTCACGTGGCAGTGCGTCAGGATGCGGTCCCCGCTTGAAAGGAGCCGGGCGGCGGCCTCGGCGCGACCGATGCGCTGGCGCCGGATGACGTCGAGCATGCCCTCGAGCGACCGCAAGAGGACCGTGCGAAAGTTCGGCCCGTCGCCGATCCCCCGCGCCATCCCAAGAATCATCCCCGTCACCTCTTCGAAGGGAAAGGTGGGACGGCTCTTGTTAAAGGCGTCGGCGATCTTCTCAAAAAGCAGCATCAGGACCTGCGGCGAGGCGCTCCTGGCCTTGCGCACCTCAAGGATAAAGGAACAGACCACGGTCAGAAACTGACCGAAGGCGCGCGTCTTCATTGCGACGACCGCGTCCACGGCCTGCCGGTAATCCCGGACCCTCAGATAGACGACCTCCTCCGGGATCTTCGTCTCGTCAAGTATATAAAGAGTCTCGCCCTCCAGCCGCGCGGGCCAGAAGAGAACGGATTCCTTCATGCGCGCTCAGGGGCCTTGGCCAAGGCCTTCGCCGCTTCCAGACAGATATTCACAACCTTCATCTCGGCCTCGTAGTAGTCGGGGTTCATGAAGCCGAGCTCGCCCGTGATCAGGTTGTCGCTGACCGCCGAGATGGAGGCGGCCTTCACCTTATTCAGTTGGGCGATCGTCAACAGGGCGCTGGAGACCATATCGACCGCGATGGCCCCCTCCTTGCGGGCGGCCTCGACCACCTCGCGGGTCTCACGCAGGAGCGCGTCCGTCGTCCACATGCCGCCCTTATGCACCGTCACGCCGTCGGCCGCCGCGGCCTTCTCCAGGGCCGCCGTCACCTCGGCGTCGCAGACGGTCTTGAAATCCTTATCCACATAGTACGGTGTCACCCCGTCCCCGCGCACCGACCCGGTGGCGAGCACGATGTCGCCGATCCTGATCTTCTCGTCGAGCGCCCCGCACGACCCCGCGCGAATGATCATTTCGACCTTGCCCGCGCACAGGATTTCGGCGATGATGGCCGAGTCCGGCGAAAAACGGCCGCCGTTGCCGACGGCGATCTTGACGCCCTTGTACGTCCCGGTGAACATGGAGTACTCGAAAAACGAGAAGCTCTTCACCGGCTTTTCGAGAAAGCTCAGGAGGGCGTCGCGGCGCTCCGTGGTCCCGGGGATGATGGCGATCTTGCCGAAGTCGCCGGGCCGAACCTGCACCATGCCCAGCAGATCCTGCCCCGTCATGTGAACGTCTTTTTTCATCTGCATCAGGAACTCCTTGGTATCGGGTTGATGACGCCTACCCCGCCTCGCCGGCCGGTGCCTGCCTCAACGCGCTCTTGTCCACCTTGCCGGTGCGGGTCTTGGGCAACGCCTCCACCACCGCGACGAACTGCGGCAGCTTGAAGCGCGCCAGGTGCTGACGGCAAAACTGCTTGATATCCTGTTCTTCGACGCGGGCGCCCTCTTTCGCGACGATAAACGCCTTGATCGTCTCCCCGCGCAGGGCGTCCGGCACGCCCACCACCGCGACCTCCTTGACGACCGGGTGTTTGTGGATCGCCTCTTCGATCTCGTTCGGAAAGACCAATTGGCCCGAGACCTTGATCATGTCCTTTTTGCGGCCCACGATATAATAGAACCCCTCCTCGTCGCAACGCGCGAGGTCCCCGGTATGGAACCAGCCGTCGCGCAGGACCTCTTTCGTCATTTCGGGGTCCTTGTAATAACCTTCCATGACGACCCAGCTCTTGATCGTCAGCTCGCCGACCCCGCCCTTCGGCACCTCCGCGCCCTCCTCATCCACGACCCTGAGCGTGATCCATGGCGCCGGCCGGCCGATGGACTCAATCTTATCGCTCCCCATCGGGATGACGGTATTGGGGGCGTTCGTCTCCGTCAACCCCCACCCGTTCAAGAGCTTCGCGTTCGGACAATACGTCTTGAAGCGGCGGATCGCCTCGGGGGCGTTCGGCGCGCCGAAGACGTTGACCCACCGGATGCTCGACAGGTTGTACTTTTCAAACTCCTTCAATTGGAGCAGCGCGTAGTACATCGACGGGACCATGTGAAAACACGTCACGCCGTGCTTCTCGACCTGCCGCAAAAATTCAAGTGGGTTGAAGCGCTCCATCAGGACGAGCGTGATGCCGAAATAAACGCAGTTCTGCAAATAGACAAGCCCTCCTGCGTGCGAGAGCGGCAGGGCGCAGAGTTTCACGTCGCGGCCGCTCAGATCCACGAAATACTCCATGGCCTGCGGCGCGGCGTCCAGGTGCCTGTAGTCGAGACACACGCCCTTGGGCCGGCCCGTCGAGCCCGACGTGTAGAGGATCAGGGAGCGGTCCGACTCGACGATGCCGACCTTCGGCACGTCGGACGAACCCGAGGACACGAGATCCGAAAAAGACCCCTGCGCCCCTTTCCCCTCGCCGACCAGAACGACGTCTTTCAGGGTCGCGACATCGGAACGGATCGTCTCAAGACAGATCCCCTCCCCGGGCTTCGCGATTAACAGCGACGCGTCCGCGTGCGCGAGGATCGCCTGGAGCTCACCGCTCTTCAGCATGAAATCCAGCGGCACGACCGTCGCGCCTATGGAAAAGAGCGCCAGATAGGAATACAGGTATTGCGGACAGTTCGGCAGGTACACCGCGACCCTGTCGCCCTTTTTGATGCCACGCGCAAGGAGGCCGTTGGCCAGACGAAAGACGGTATCCGCCAACTGAGAAAAGGTGACGGGCTCATCCTGAAAGATGATGGCCGGCTTTTGACCGAACTTCTTGGCGTGTCCTGTCAACAGCCGCCGCACGTCAAACTTCATGTGTCACCTTTTAATTAGGTAAAGTACAGGTGATTCCTGCAGGACGCATAAATCAGCCCCAAAGGGATCTCGTCAAGCTGGCACGAGCGAGACTCGATAAATTAGTAAAATTTTACTATTCAATTTTTAATATGTCAAGGAATTAATTCACTCCGAATTCACCATATTTTTGACATAATTAACCTTTTTGAAATGAGGAGGTTAGGTCTTTTGCGGCCATTCAGGAAGAGAAATCTTCTCGTTGGCGAGCTCTGAGCTAACTGTCTGGATGAACCTCTTCTCTGCTTGCAGAAGCTCAAGATTATGGTCCACGATCGACTTGAGGTGATAGGAAGACTGGTTGGCCAAACGGCTGCCCAGCCCCTTCAGCGCCTCCTCCACTTTGGCGAGGACCCGGGCGCGCCCTTTAAGACGGCGCAAGGCCACGTCGCGCGGCAGGTACGGCAGAAAATAAAGCGCGATATCGAAGCAGAAATTCGGCCGTTCGGCGGCGATGAGGCTCTTGGTCAGCAATTGCCGAAAACGCTGGTCCCCTTTCGGCGTCAAGCTGTAGACGAATTTCTCCGGACGCTTGCCGCCGGAGCGCACGCCCTTGTTGACATATCCCTTCTTTTCAAGGAGGTTCAACGAGTAATACGTGGACTCGACCTCGAGGACCGCAAAGGTACTGATCACCTTCTTGATCTGCTTCTTGATCTCGTAGCCGTGGCGCGGCTGATCCTTGAGCAACCCCAGGATGATCAGTTCCTGTTCAATCTTCATTGGCTTGTTCGAAAACACCCATGGCGCGAAACTTCTCGTAGCGTCGGCTGACCAGTTCGTCCTGCGGCACCTTCATAAGCTCAATAAGGTGTCTCTTGACGGCCGCCTTGATGTGCCTTGCCGCCTCTTCCGGATTCACGTGCGCGCCGCCCATGGGCTCCTTGATAATCTCGTCGATCACCTTGAACCGCAGCAGGTCCTGCGCCTCGAGCTTGAGCGCGCGGGCCGCGTCAGGCGCCTTGGCGCTGTTCTTCCACAGGATCGCCGCGCAGCCCTCCGGCGAGATCACCGAGTAATACGCATTCTCCAATACGCAGATACGGTCCGCCACCCCGATACCCAGAGCCCCCCCGCTGCCCCCTTCGCCGATGACGACGGCCACCATGGGCGTGGCGATGCCGGACATCTTCATCAGGTTCTCCGCGATGATCTGCGCCTGGCCGCGCTCCTCGGCGCCGATGCCGGGATAGGCGCCCGGCGTGTCGATGAAGATCAGGATCGGCAGACCGAACTTCTCGGCCATCTGCATCACCCGCAAGGCCTTGCGGTACCCTTCGGGATGCGCGCAGCCGAAGGTCCGCAGGAGATTCTCCTTCGTATCGCGGCCCTTCTGGTGGCCGATCACGATGAGCTTCTGGCCGTCCAGCCGGCCGAGCCCCGTGATGATGGCCCGGTCGTCGCGAAAGGCCCGATCGCCGTGTAACTCGACGAAGTCCTTAAGCAGCAATTGAATGTAATCGAGGGTGTAGGGGCGGTGGGGGTGCCGGGAGATCTGGACGCGCTGCCAGGCCGTGAGCTTGCCGTAGATATCCTTGCGCAGGTGGTCGAGCTTGTCTTCCAAGCGCTTGATCTCACCCGACAGATCGATGTTCTTGTCCGAGGTGAATTTTTTGAGCTCATTGATCTTGCGCTCAAGCTCGACGATAGGCTTTTCGAAATCCAACGCAACCATAGAGTCGGTCCGCAGACGCGCGTCTCAATCCATGATGGTAACTTCGGTATTGACGGGCAGGAGATCGTACAGCTCTTCGACGTCCTCGTTACGCATCCGCACGCAGCCGGCCGTGGTCTGCTGGCCGATCTTTGCGGGTTCGCTCGTGCCGTGGATCCCGTAACCGGGGATGTCGAATCCCATCCAACGCGTGCCCAGGACATTCTCCGGGTCACCGTAAGGGATGACGCGCCCCTCATGTGTCCAGGTCGGTTTTTGGAGTTTGTTGACGATCGTAAAGCTACCGACGGGCGTGATGCTGTCCTTGCCCGTCGAGACGGGGTAGGTCTTGATGAGTTCACCGTCGGAGCGCAGCATCAGGATATTCTGAGACTTGTCGATGACGACGCTCAGGCGCCCCGTCCAAATCCTCAAAAGCTGCCCGCGCCGGATGACGTCGGAGCTCAATCCGTTCTGTTTCTTGATAAAGGCGACGGTCGTACGGAACTCGTCGGCGATCATGCTCAGCGTGTCGCCGGCGGCTATCTCGCGCTGCACCGTGAGCCCCGGGACCATCAACCCGGAGACAAGGACGCGCATGTTGATAGCCTCAAGCCTCTGCTGAACCTCTTCGACGCGCGGATCAGCCACAAAGCGCGGCAGCATATCCTTCAGGATGCGCTGGGCCTCCAAAAATTCCCCCTTCTTCGCGAAACCCTGCGCCTCTTTCAGGAGCATATCAAAGCTGCCTGAGACGGACCGCGACGCCGCCGCGGCCGACGCCGCGGGGACCGCTGCCGGCCGCGATCCCTTCCTCACAGATATCCCCACGATGATAACGATCAAAACAACAGCCGCCGCGACCCCGATAAGTATGTTTCTTTTCACGCATCCCCCCGATATTAAAAGATTAAAGCCAGTAAAATCCCGATAATCGATCCCGCAAAGACCTCCACGGGCGTGTGGCCGATCAGTTCCTTCAGGCGGTCCCCTTCGATCCTCCCTTTCCAATAGATGTCGTCGAGGACCTTGTTCAGGATCGAGGCCTGGGTGCCCGCGGCGCGCCGCACCCCCTGCGCGTCGAACATCGTCACCATGGCGAACACCGCCGCGAGCGCGAACTCCGGCCTTTCGAAACCCAGGTCCCTACCCACGACCACCGCCAGGGCGCTGGAACCCGCCGCGTGCGCAGACGGCATCCCGCCCGTCCCGATAAACCAACGGAAGTCAAAGCGCTTGGTCCGCAAGACACCCAAGGCCACCTTCAGCGTCTGGGCAAAGGCCCAGGCGAAAAGGGTAACCTTCAGGATATGGTTCTGCCACAACTGCGCAAAGATTCCGTCCACAACATGCTCCCTTAAGAAGGATGGACCACCTGTTCGACAGGACGGACCTGAATGTCCACTTTATCGTAGAAGGTGGAGACGCCGTCACGCACGAGGAAACCGCAGTTGCCCATCACCGTCTCCGCGTCCGGAAGCGGCGTGCGCCAGGCCGTCGCGGAAGTTACCCTCCCGCGGGACGTCACGCTCCCCCCTCGCTTCAACTCCTGGATCGCCCGCCTGAGCTCCTTCACCGACGACAACTTCCTGCTCATCTCCTGATTCTCAAGCCGTACCCGCATCAAGAGTTCGCGTGTCTGGCGCCCCTCTTCGGCCAACACCGCGTTGACCTCGCTGACGTCGTTCATCTTCTTCTTTAGCAGCAGGGCGTAACGATGATACTGGCCGATCTTCTTTTCCTTCTCGGCCAGGTTCTGCTTCAGATGAACGACCTCGTTATTGAGCTGTTCATTCACCAGGCCGCTGTCTGCAATCTGATCCTGGACCTCCCTCATGGCCAGGCGCATCTCTTCGATGCGGCCGTTCAACACCGCCAGGGAATGTCCCAGGTCAGCGTTCTTGTCCAACAGATCCAGTGATTTATAGATCCCAAAAGCCGCTGTGCCCGCCAGAAAAAGGGTCAGGCCCCATAAAAAGAGGTTCTTCACGGCTCACCGCCTCCAAACTTTATGTTGACAGGCCCGGAGGGACATGGTAAATTTTTACTAGGTCGGTTCTTCCTCCCGCTCTATTCCCTCCTGAACCTACCAGTTTTCCTATTATAGGTATAACCCCTAAAAAAATCAAGCGCTTTTGGGTCTGTTAAAATGATCGCCAAGGTGCATACCTTTGCTTTGGTCGGCATCAACGCCCTCTGCGTTGAGATTGAGGCGGACGTCACCGGAGGCCTACCGAACGTCTCCATTGTAGGGCTGCCGGATTCGGCTGTCCGGGAGAGTAAGGAGCGGGTCCGCGCCGGCATCAAAAACAGCGGTTTTACCTTCCCCCCTGACCGGATCACGGTCAACCTGGCCCCGGCTGACTTGAAAAAAGAAGGCTCCTCTTTTGACCTGGCCATCACCCTGGGTATCCTCGCTGCCTCAGGGCAGCTCGAGCCGACAATACTGAAAGACGCCTTCTTTGCGGGCGAGCTGGCCCTGAACGGCGAGATCCGGCCGGTCAAAGGAGCCCTGCCCATGGCTATGGCCCTCAAGAGACGACGCATCAGGAATCTTGTCGTTCCGCTACGCAACGCGGCCGAGGCCTCAGCCGTCAGCGACGTCAACGTTTACGGAGTCAGAACGCTCAGGGAAGTTGTCTCTTTTCTCTACGACCCCGGCATGATCGCGCCCTTCTCTCTGGCGCCGGACGCCGGGCCGCCAACGGCGCTTGAACCTGAGGAAGACTTCAGCGACGTCAAGGGGCAAGGAGCTGCAAAGCGCGCCCTGGAGGTCGCCGCGAGCGGCGGCCACAATATCCTCTTGATCGGCCCGCCGGGCAGCGGCAAGACGATGCTCGCCAAGCGCCTGACGACGATCCTGCCGGACCTGACGCATGAAGAGGCGCTGGAGACGACAAAGATCCACTCGGCCGTCGGCCTGACGGACGGCCGCCTGAGGGACAGCCGCCTGGGCCTCGTGAAGAAGCGTCCCTTCCGCGCTCCGCACCACACGGCCTCGGACAGCGCCCTCGTCGGAGGCGGCTCCAACCCCCATCCCGGCGAGATCACCCTCGCCCACAACGGCGTCCTCTTTATGGACGAACTGCCGGAGTTCCACCGGAACGTCCTCGAACTCCTGCGCCAGCCCCTGGAGGACGGCCGTATCCAGGTAGCGCGCGCCGCGCGCACGCTCGTCTTTCCGGCCCGCTTCATGCTCGTCGCCGCTATGAACCCGTGCCCCTGCGGTTACTACACCGACCCTAAAAAGGCCTGTAGATGTAATCCTAACAAGATTCAGAACTATATGGGAAAGATTTCCGGGCCTCTGTTAGACAGGATTGATATACACATAGAGGTGCCGGCAGCAAGATATCAGGAATTGACCAGCACCCAACCTGCTGAGAGTTCTGTTCAAATAAAGGAAAGAGTAAATAAAGCGCGCACAATCCAAGGAAAGAGGTTCCGGGAGGAAGGTATTCTGTGTAATGCCCAGATGAGCCATAAACAGGTACGTAAATTCTGCGTGTTAGGTAAACAGGAGGATGAACTGTTACGCATGGCAATGACCGAACTTAATTTCAGTGCCAGGGCCTATGATAAGATATTGAAGATATCAAGGACCATAGCCGATCTGGCAGGATCTGAGCAAATTAAAACGGAGCATCTCTCAGAGGCGATACAATACAGGGGCCTGGACAGGGAACTCTTTCGTTAGCAACCGCGCTCCGAAACCTGGTTCCTACCTACGTTGCCGACCATGACGACCCGCATAAATGACTGGCCGCCGGAAGACCGGCCGAGAGAAAAATTGTTGAAAAACGGAGGGCCTACCTTGAGCGATTCCGGGCTGTTGGCGATTATTCTGCAGACGGGCTCAAAAGGGGAAAGCGCGATGGACCTGGCAAGGGAGATTCTTCAAAACTTCAAGACATTCCGCGCCATCGGTCAGGAAAGGGTGTCTCTAAAAAATGGTGCCTGTCCTATTTTTAATGGGAGTCCCCACCCGGGCTAAAGCCCTTGGAGCGTCGGGATACATGCTGATTAAAAACTGACTTCCAACTGCATCAGCAGCTCATCATTTCTCACGGCTCCGTTGCCGGTCTTTTCGTCGTTGATGGAGTATTCGGTCTTCAATTTTACGTTCTGCATCACGTCCGTTATGACAGCGAACAGCAACTCTTCCCTGTCCCACGTGGCAGGCAGGCTGAAGGCCTTGGGCGTGTTCACATTGTACCGGCCGTATCTGACCAGCAAGTCGTGTGTCTTGAAATACTTCCACCCCACGGGCAGCGTCACCTTATAGGAAGGCTGGACATACCAGCCGTATCGCGAAAGATCCCCGTCCCGGGCGGTGATGTACTGGGTGAAAAAGTTGAAATTTCCCAGATCGTATTTCAGATTGAGGCCGGTCCGGCACTGCCTTTCCTCATTGGAATTATAGCTCGACAGGTTTGACTTTAGAAAAGCGATGTCGGCATCGCTCAATTCATTGAAATATCCGAAGCCCAGGACATCAACGGCGCCGCCCCGTCCCAACTCTTTGACCACCCCCAGACCGACCCCCACTTCCTTCACCCCTCCATAGCTGCCGAGGAGCGTATTATCTTGGAGCATCCTGTAGGAGTTGTCTTCACCTACCGCCTTCGTATCCAACTCAAGCCCCTGGGAAACGGAGAGAACGCCGTAGAACGGCTTTCTCTCCATCGACCAGGTCACGCCGATCTCCTCGTCCCTCCAAAAGGCATTGCCTATCAGAGGGTAGGCCTCCGTCTTGCGTGAAGCTGCGATAAACCGGCTGTCCAGGCCTATCTTTAGTTCGGAATCAAACACGAGGTCGGAAAAATTGAGGGTCGCCACGCATACCGTGATGTCGCTCTGGGTCATCTCGATATCCGCGTTGAGCGCCACGTTATCGGCGAGATGGATCCTGGGGCTCAAGACAAACTTATCAAGCTGAAAATGCGGCTCGGGTTCGCTTATAGAGGTATCATCCTGCGTATTGACAAACTCAAGCTCCAACTCTCCCCCTATCTCAAACCTTGCGTCTTTCAGCGACAGAAGGCCGCCTTTAGGGGGTTTCTCCAGTTTCTCTTCTGTGGCGGTTATCCTCTCTGCCACCTCTTCGGGCGACTGAATCCTTGCCGCCCCTTGCGCCTCCAGCTCTTCGATCCTGCGCTGCATCTGGCCCATCTGTCTTGCCTGCTCCTCGATCTGTCTCTGCAGAACCTCCAGGTGTTTTTTTAGATCAGAAAGTTCATCGCCCCGGGCGGTCTGGACTGAACAAAAAGACAAAAAAAGAACCGCGCAGGCAATTCCCCGCACCTTGACCATTCTCTCCCCCCTGTGTTATTTGAAGACGGATACCCCTGCCCGTATCGCACGCAGGGCCCTGTCTAAGGGACCGGCAGACGGACCACGAAGGTAGTCCCCTGGCCTTGCGTGCTCTGGGCCTCGATGGTGCCCTTGTGTGATTTGACGATATTGTAAATAATCGAAAATCCCGAGCTCGTGCCTTCGATGCCGATCTTCTGCGGAAAACAAAGGCCGCATCTCTCCCCGGACCCTCGCATATCTTATCACAAAAAAGGTCCTCCAGAGGCTCGAAGGGCTTTTCCGGCAAACATTTTAATGCGAAGATGTCTGCGCCTTCTCTCGCGTTCCCTGAAGACCTATGGCCCAAACGGTCCTCTCCTTGAGAAATTTCGCTTGACATATTCCCTAGCAGAACTCACTTCTTACTATTTATATAATATATTATATAATAATATACTTAAAGTAGAATATAATATTATATTGAATTGTTACCCTGACATAACGTGCTTCACGGCACCAGAAGGACCGTCGCCGCCGGCCTGACGCAGAAAAACAGGCTGGTCTCCAATCGGATCCCTGTCCATTTGGTCTTCGCGCTTCTTTCTCTTTATATGTTATATGCAAACTGAGGATCTTTCCGGCTTCCTTGCGATACGCATCCATGACGTACGGCGTGCCGGGATCTCTTCGGCCTCCTTCAACAGGCTCACCAAGCCCTGGATGTTCCTGGCGGCAAAGCCGGGGATCATCGCCGCGGTCACCGTCGCTGAAGCCATCCGGTGCCGCAGCCTCGAGCGAAACAAATAAACGGCGGCCGCAGCACATTTAAGGTTGACAAAAAAGGTAAACAGTGTATTATTTTATCTAATATATTTCTGCAGGAAGGATTGCGTACGCATGAGACAAAGACGTCCATAGGAAAGGACGTCTTTTTTCTGATATCCTGCTTAAAAAAGGCAAATCGCCCAGAGATCCGGTAAGAACGCGTCATGAAGATCTTAAATAAAAAAATCCTGGCAGACGCTCAGGGTACCCGTATTTTCAGGCTTGACATCTCTTCGCCGGAAATCGCCAAAAATTCAAAAGCGGGGCAGTTTGTCGTGCTCATGGTCAAAAAGGAGGGTGAACGGATCCCCTTGACCGTCGTGGATGCCGACGCGCAAAAGGGCGTTCTGAGGCTCATCGTTCAGGAGGCGGGCCTGACCACGGCGCTCTTGGGCCGCGCCGAGGTCGGGGATGAGCTCTATGCGCTCGTGGGTCCGCTGGGGCATCCCACGCCGATCAAGAAATACGGACGGGTCATCGTGGTCGGCGGAGGCGTCGGCATAGCAGAGATATATCCGGTCGCCAGGGCGCTGAAGGGCGCCGGTAACGACGTCATCGCCATCCTGGGATCCCGCACAAAAAAACTCCTCATCCTCGAAGACGAGATGAAAAAGGTCTGCGACGAATGTCACATAATGACGGACGACGGTTCCTACGGCAGAAGAGGCTTCACCACCGACCTGCTCCAAGAGCTTCTTGAACGAACAAAATGCGATCTGGTGTATGCCGTGGGTCCCCTGCCCATGATGAAGAAGGTCTCAGACGTGACAAAAAACCACAACGGCCCCGTCCTCGTCTCCCTGAATGCCATCATGGTCGACGGGACCGGAATGTGCGGTTGTTGCCGGGTCAGCGTCGGGGGAAAGACCAGGTTTAGCTGCGTCGATGGTCCCGAATTTGATGCGCACGCCGTTGACTGGGACGAATTGATGAAACGCAACAATAGATACGCACAAAAAGAAAAACACATCTGTCGTCTTAATAGTCTCTGATGAAACAAGATGAGAAAAGGGCCGGTTAAGATCAAAGAGAAAGACGCCGCCTCAAGGATTTCTGGTTTCGAAGAGGTCGTGGAGGGGTATGGCGAACAAGAGGCGCTGCGGGAGGCCATGCGTTGCCTTCAATGCAAGGATCCGCAGTGCAGCGCCGGCTGTCCGGTCGGCATAGATATAAAAGAATTTATACGTCAGATCACCGAGAAGGACTATGCCGGCGCATACGTTACCATCAGGCAAAGGAATGACTTTCCCTCGATGTGCGGCCGGGTGTGCCCGGCGGAATATCAGTGCCGCAAGACGTGTGTCCTGACCAAGAAAGGCATGCCCTTTGCCTCCGAAGAGGCCATCAATATTCATTTCCTCGAAAGGTTTATCGGCGACTACGGGATGGCCCATGAGCTGAGGGTCCCCGTCCGGGATACCGAGGGTTTTTCCCGTTTCAGGGTGGCGGTCGTCGGATCCGGCCCTGCCGGCCTGTGTTGTGCCGGGGAGCTTGCGAGGCAAGGAATGAAGGTGACCGTCTTTGAGGGCCTGCACGATTCCGGAGGCGTCTTGCGCTATGGGATCCCTCCTTTCAGGCTGCCCCGAAACGTCCTGGATCTTGAAATCGATTATCTGAAAAAGCTCGGCGTCGAGATTATCCCGAATTGCATCATCGGCAAGACCAGGGCGCTCGACGGACTCTTCAGGGAAGGCTATGCCGCCGTTTTTCTGGGCCTGGGCGCCGGCACGCCGTCATTTTTGCGGATTACCGGAGAAAACCTCTCTAACGTCTATTCCGCGAATGAGTTCCTTACCCGCGTCAACCTGATGTCCGCTTATCAATTCCCCCATTACCATACCCCCGTCAATATCGGTGAGCACGTCGTCGTCATCGGCGGCGGGAATACCGCCATGGATGCGGCGAGAGTAGCCCTAAGGCTCCAGAAGATGAACGGGATCAGACCCGATACGACGATACTTTATCGTCGGACGCAAGTAGAAATGCCGGCGCGCCGTCTCGAGATAGAGCACGCCGGGGAAGAAGGAGTAAAATTCAATCTTTTGGTCAAGCCCGAGGCCTTCAGCGGCGACGGGAACGGTTTTGTGAGACGGGTCAGATGCCTCAGGTGCGAACTGGGTGAACCTGACGGCTCCGGACGACGAAGACCGATAGAGATAAAAGGGAGCGACTTTGAATTGGATTGCGACCTGGCCGTTATCGCGATCGGTCTCGAGGCGAACGCGATCCTGACAAAGGCGACGCCGGCCCTCAAGGTCGATGAATATGGAAATGTGGTGGTCGATCCCCAGACCATGGAAACGTCCATGAAAAATGTCTTTGCGGGCGGCGATATCGTGGGAGGGGAAGGGACTGTCATTGAAGCCATGGGGATGGCCAAGAGAGCCGCCCAAGCGATCATGAAGAGACTTTGTGAAAAATCATAGATCGGTGAGGGGCTGATATGCCGATACGCCGGAGGGCATCAGGGATGATCTAAGCGCAGAAGGTCCGAGTGACCATGCGCTCGTGAAAGACAGGTAAGAGAAAAAGGCGCCTCTTGAAGAGGCGCCTTTTTTATTGCCCCCGAAGAGCAGACCGCGCCTTTGGGGACAGCGTGTTGCCTCAAAGAGACAGGCTAGTCTGCCTTGACCTTCTTCATCTTGGACGGCAGGATGACGATCTCGACGCGCCGGTTCCTCTTCTTGCCGTCGGCGGTCTCGTTGGAGGCCACGGGACGGTACTCGCCGTAGCCGACCGCAGAGAGCCTGTCCGGCGTCACGCCGCCTTCATCGACGAAATAGTGCAGCACGGCAAGGGCGCGGGCCGTGGAGAGCTCCCAATTCGACTTCCAGTCAGAGTGCTTGATGGGGTCTGAATCGGTATGCCCCTCGATGGCGACGAGCGAAGCCGGGACGTCCTCCTTCAAGACCTTGGCCACCTTATTCAGGACCCCTTTACCCTCCTGGCGCACCTCGGCCTTGCCGGAATCAAAGAAGACCTCTGCTAAAAAGGTCAGGACGAGGCCGCGCTCGGTCATCTCGAGCTTGGCCTTGTATTCTCCAAGTTCCTGTTCAAAGATGCGGGCGAGGTCCTTGCGGGCCCGCTCCAGGGCCGTATCGCGTTCCTGCTGCAAGCCCTCCAGGTCTTGCCGGAGGCGCATGTTTTCCCGTTCCAAGGCGTCTGCACGCTTCAGCTTGTCAATCGTTGCACAACCAGAGGCGCTCATCGCGAAGACCGACACCAACAGCATCCCCAAAAAATGTCTTGCCCCCATACCCCCTCCTTTTGCCGTTAGAACTTCGATAATGCACGAAAATATCCGAGGCTCCCTCAGCCGCGCCCTTAACCCTGCACCTGATCAGGAACACCCACAGGCATATACAACAAAGGCTCTTCTTCCGCCGGCAGGCCGGCTGCGGCCTTCACGCCGGCGTCGTCAAAGGCCCCGACGATGACCGACCCCAGCCCCCCTGCCACGGCTTCCAGCGCGATATTTTGTGACGCGCACCCCGCCTCGATGGCGACGTAGACCCCGCCCCGCGTGCCGTAGCGTCCTGTCGTGCGCTTATAATCCGCTGTGATGATAAAAAGGACGGGTGCGCCGGCGACCCAACTCTGTCCGTAGCTGGCCCGGGCCATGTCCGAACGCACGTCTACGTCCTTGCATAAAATTAAGGCATGATCCTTTGATGTATAGCGGTAGACGCCCGGCGCCAACCCTTCAACGTGTCCCACCGCCACGTAGAGCTCGAGCGGGTACGTGGCGCCGGCCGACGGCGCTGTCCTAAACCCTCGCGGATGCGTCTGGCCCTGCGCCGCCCAAAGAAGCTGACCCAGCTGTGTTAAAGACAGGGAGTCGTTTTTATAGCTTCTCACGGAACGGCGCCCCGCGAGCGTCTTTTCGAGAGAAAGGCCGCCGTCCTCTTGTGGGTCGGGTAACCGCACTACCTTAGATCCTCCGGACTGTTGAGCCGTTAAAAGAGGGACGTGAAGGAAGACGACGAGAGTCAGGAGAAACGCACAGGCAACGACACGACCAGATAAAGAGACACTCCTCCCGCTGTGAAGACACCCCATGGTCCCCGACGGATCCTCTGATCGTAAGGTGAAGTGAAAAAGGTAAGCAAAGAGCGTGCGGCTCTAGCGGCTGCGCTTTTTTGTCTTCTTTGAGGCGCCGCGCGTAGGAGCCATGGGCTTGCCGCAGCACCAGATGGTCTGCGTCGAGGCGCCGCACGCATCGACGACCACCCGGCGGCCGCACGGCACACACGCCAGCCGCATCCCTTTCTTGAGTTTAGCCATCTCTTCCCCTTTTTGTCAACCTAAAAATATGGCGCCCTTCACCGCAGGGCCGTTAAGGCAGATAGCCCTCTCCGGGCAACAAAAAAGGCGTTCTCTCTCAAGAACGCCCCATTGCCTTCTTTCGCAAGCACCGACGCCGTGCTTATGCTTTTTATAGCATAATCCTCCACAATTGTCAAAGGCCTACCGGACTCCCTTGATAAGCGCCAGGGTCTCCGAGCGCGTCTTTTCGTTCTCCTTGAAGACCCCACGGACCGCGCTCGTCACCGTCGTGATACCGGGCTTCTTCACCCCGCGCATGCTCAGGCACAGGTGCTCGGCCTCAATCACCACCATCACCCCCAAAGGCTTGAGCTTGTCCATGATCACGCCGGCCACCTGGGTCGTCAACCGCTCCTGCACCTGTGGCCGCCTGGAGAGGATCTCTACCACGCGGGCGATCTTGCTCAGGCCCGTCACCCGTCCGCCCTTCGGGATATACGCCACGTGCGCCCGACCGATGAACGGGATGAGGTGGTGTTCGCAGACGGAATAGAGCGGGATGTCTTTTAAAAGGACGATCTCTTCGTGCTTCTGGTCAAGGATGACCTCCAGCTCCTTCTTGGGGTCCTCGCTGAGACCCAGAAATATCTCCTCATACATGTCCGCCACGCGCTCGGGCGTCTCCTCCAGGTCCCGGCGGTGCGGGTCCTCCCCGATCGCCTCCAGGATCATGCGTATCGCCTTCTCGATCTTCTTCTTGTCCATGATTTACCCTCACTCCTATCCCGCCGAAGGCCCCGCGTCACCGGCTCTTGCCTTCCTGTGATGCGGGGCCGGAGGTCCCGCGTCACCGGCTCTCACCTTCCCGTGATAGGGGGTTTACCCCCTATCACCAGCCCTTGCCTTCCCGTGATACGGGGCAAACTGGAGGTCTCACTTGCCGATGCAGAATTTGGAAAAGATGGCGTCGAGGACCTCGTCGCTGCAGAGAGTACCGGTGATCTCGCCGATGCTCTCTGCGGCGGCGCGCACGTCGAGGGCCGCCACATCCAGGGGCAACCCCTTCTTGAGCGAATCGACGGCCCGCATGAGCCCCTCACGGCCGCGGCGCAGCGCCTCGATATGGCGGGCGTTCGAGACCCACGCCCCCTCCTCCCAGGCCGGCGGCCCGTCGAAGACGCTCTTCAGGACTACCTGTTCCAGTTCCATGATATGCTCGCCGGTGCGCGCGGACACATCGATCACCGGCCGGGCGGTCCAACGACACAGCGCCCCCCTGTCCCAGGCGCGCGGCAAGTCAGACTTGTTGATAACGATGAGATGCGTCTTATCGGCAAGAGACTCAAAGAGCCGCCTGTCATCGTCCTGGAGGCCCACCGATCCATCCAGAACAAACAGGACGACATCGGCCTGCGCCAGGGCCTGCCGGCTGCGCGCCAAGGCCTCAACTTCTACTGCGTCGCGGGCGACGGCGATCCCGGCGGTATCGATAAGCTGGACCGCCAGCCCCTGAATAGGAATGGTCTCTTCGACCGTATCGCGCGTCGTGCCGGGGATGGGCGTCACGATCGCCCGCTCCTGGCGCAGCAACGCGTTGAGTAATGAAGACTTGCCGACGTTCGTCCGGCCGATGATCACGACCTTCAGGCCTTCGCGCATCAGGCGGCCCTGGGCGCTGCGCCTCACGTGGGCATCCATTCTGTCGGCAGCCTGCGCGATGAGCGGCACAAAACGCCGCGTCTCCGCCGGGCCCGTCCCTTCCTCCGGAAAATCAAGGACCGCCTCCATGTCGGCCAGGAGGCCGATGAGGTGATCGTGCATTTCGCAAAAGACGCGCGACAAAGCGCCCAAAAGCTGACGCTCGCTGTTCTTGAGCGCCCAGTCGCCTTTGGCGCGGACCACGTCCAAGACCGCTTCCGCCTGGACCAGATCCAGGCGACCGTTCAAAAAGGCGCGGCGCGTGAACTCGCCTGGTTCAGCCAGCCGCGCACCGCCTTCCAGGATAAGCTTCAGGATCGTCTGGAGCGCGTGCATGCCGCCGTGGGCGTTCACCTCGACGACATCCTCGCGCGTGTAGCTCCTCGGCGCGCGCATCACCGAGACGAGCACCTCATCGACGACATCGCTGGGCCGGCCGGACGGCGCCTGTCGGCCGCGGGCGTCGCGCACGACCCAGCCCAGACGCATCGTGAAATCAGGCTGTTCGAAGAGGGATCGCCGGTTGCGGGCAAGAAAAATCTTATCAACGACGCAGAGGGCCTGAGGACCGCTGAGGCGCACGATGCCCACCGCCCCCTCCCCCCGAGCCGTTGCCACAGCGGCTATCGTATCATCCAGGTCTAACCTTGACATAATGCCTTCGCCTCGCCGACCACAAAGAGGGAACCGGTGACCACGACCAAGTCATCAGGAGAAGAATCCCTGTTGACAAGATTGAGCGCCTCCTCAACGGTCGCCGTCACCGCGTACGGTTTCTTACGCAGGTAATTGCGGCCGATCTCGGCGGGATCCGCCGCGCGGGAATTGCTGGCTCGCGTCAGGACGATCTTGTCAGCCAACGGCTCCAATTCCTGGACAACGCCGCGGATGTCCTTATCCTGACAGACCCCTAACACAAACCACTTGCGCATTTTTTTGAATTCCAGCTCGAGAAAAGTGGCCAGGCAGCTGGCCGACTCGCGGTTGTGCGCGCCGTCCAGGATGATAAAGGGCTGGGTGCGGATCACCTCTAGGCGCCCCGGCCAGTAGGTTTGAGCTAAGCCGCGGCTCATCGCATCGCCGGTGACCTTGATCCCGTAGGGCCCCAGCGCCTCGCAGGCGGCCACGGCCAACGACGCGTTGATCAACTGGTGACCCCCCAGCATCTTGACCGAAAAAAATCGCGAATCGCGGTTCAGGCCCGAATAATAAATGTCCTGACCGGAGAGACTGGCGGACAGCTTCTTGTAAAAAAAATCCTTCTCCATCTCGAGGAGAAGGCACTCGACGGCCTTGGCGCGGCGGCGCAACACCTGCGCCACGGACTTCTCCTGAGCCGCGGTCACGGCGACCGAGAGCCCTTCGGAGGTACGGATATTTTCCGTCTTGAGGATCCCCGCCTTTTCAAAGGCTATCTCCGCCAGGGTAGAACCCAGCACCTTCTCGTGATCGTAACTGATCGGCGTCAACACGCTGACGTGGGAGCGCGCGGCGTTCGTCGCATCCAGGCGGCCTCCGAGCCCCGTCTCCAGCACCGCGATGTCGACGCCCTTGTTGCGGAAATACGTCATCGCCACGGCGGTCAGAATCTCAAAAAAGGTCAACGCCCCGTAGTTCTGAAAAGAGCGACGGAAAAAATCGATCTGCGACCGGATCGATGAAAGGATCTCGGCGAATTCATTCTTGAGGATCATCCCCGCAAAGACCTGACGGGTATCGGCCTGGTGGTGAACGTCGAGGATGCGGATGCGCTCGCGCAGGTCATTGAGGTGCGGCGAGGTGTAGAGCCCGACGCGAAGGCCGTTCTCCCGCAGGATATGCGCGATAAAACAGGACGTGGACCCTTTGCCCTTTGTCCCGGCCACATGGACGACCTTAAAGCTGTCCTGCGGCTCACCGATGTTGGTCAGGAGTTTCCTGATCCGCTCGATCTTGAAGGCCGTGCGGTAGTGCGTCACGGTCCTCTTCTCATAATCAATGAAGCTTTCGAGGTAGGAAAGGGCCTCTTCGTACGTCATGGGGACTCAATGCTTGAAATGACGGATGCCGGTAAAAACCATCGCCATCTTGGCGCGGTCCGCGGCCTCGATCACCGCCGCATCGGCGATCGAGCCGCCGGGCTGGATGATGGCCGTGACGCCGGCGCGGCGGGCCAGGGCGATATTGTCGTCCTTAGGAAAAAAGGCGTCGCTGGCCAAGACAGACTTCCTGGCGCGCTCCCCGGCGCGCTTGACGGCCATGTAGACCGAATCGACGCGGCTCGTCTCACCCATCCCGATGCCGACGGTCTTCCTGCCGTCCGCCAGGACAATGGCGTTGGACCTGACGTGTTTGACCACCTTCCAGGCAAAGGACAGCGCCGTCCGTTCCCGTTGTGTCGGCCGGCGGCGCGTGGCGACGCGCAGGTCGCTCTCCTTGTAATCCAGGTCGTCCTCCTGCTGGATCAGGATCCCGCCGTCTATCTTCTTGAAGTCAAAGGGGTCGCGCTGGGGCGTGTCGGTCACCGATACCTCGACGAGACGCACGTTCTTTTTGGTCTTCAAGAACGTCAGGGCCTCGGTGGTGAAACGAGGCGCTAAGACGCACTCGCAGAAACCCGCCTTTAAAATCACCCTGGCCGTCGCGGCATCCACCGGTCGGTTCAGACCGATGATGCCGCCGAAGGCCGAAAGGGGATCCGTATCCCAGGCCTGGCGCAAGGCCACCGATAGGCGGGCGTTCTCGGCAACGCCCGTGGGATTGTTATGCTTGATCACGCAGGCCGCCGGCCGCTCGAATTCCCGCATGAGCGCGAGGGCGGCGTCGAGATCCAGATAATTATTAAAAGAGAGTTCTTTGCCGTGCAGCTGCCTGGCGTTGACCAGAAAGTGCGGGCTCAATGCCTCCGGCATGCGGTACAGCGCAGCCTTCTGATGCGGATTCTCCCCGTAACGCAACAAGGCCGTCTGCATGAGCGTGACACAGAAGATTCGGGGCAGTTCGGCCAGAGGATGCAATCCCTGCCCGCTCAATTTATTCTGAAGGTAGCCGGCGATGACGCTGTCGTAGTGCGCCGTCAGCTTGAAGACCTCGACCGCCATCTCTTCCAAGAGGCCGTCCGGCACGCACCCGGCGTGCCGCGTCAGCGCCTCGGTGACGCGGCCGTAATACTTGGGGTCCGGCACGACCGCCACAGAACGGTAGTTCTTGGCGGCCGAGCGCAGCATCGACGGACCACCGATATCGATGTTCTCGATCGCTTGAGACAGGGTCGCGCCCCTGCGGCTGATCGTCTCTTCGAAAGGATACAGGTTCACGACGACCATGTCGATGAGGCCGATGTCGTGCTCCTGGGCCTGGCGCATGTGCTCAGGGTTTTCGCGCACCGACAGGAGGCCGCCGTGGATCTTCGGGTGCAGCGTCTTGACGCGGCCGTCCATCATCTCGGGGAAGCCCGTGTAATCGGACATCTCGATCACGGGTATCCCCGCGGCCTTGAGCATCTTTGCCGTGCCGCCGGTCGAGACGATCTCGACGCCGAGCCCCGTCAACGTCCGTGCAAACTCCGTGATCCCCGCCTTATCCGAAACGCTGATCAACGCCCTCTTGATCTGTAACATGGCACTCCTCACACGCTGAACTTGAACTCGATGACATCGCCGTCCTCAACGACGTACTCCTTGTTTTCCTGGCGCAGGCAGCCGGAGGCCTTGGCCTGGTGCACGTTGCCCATCTTCGCGAGCTCCGCGAACGGCATCACCTCGGCACGGATGAAGCCGCGCGCGATATCGGAGTGGACCGCGCCGGCCGCGTCCAGGGCCGTGCTGCCGCGGCGTAACTCCCAAGCCCGAGCCTCTTTGGCCCCGGCGGTCAAAAAGACGATGCGGCCGGCCGCGTCAAAGACGCGACGCGTCAATGCCGGCAAATCTTCAATCTCCTGGGACGCGATGAGGACGACGGGCTTGAGCGTCACGAGGTTGCTATTGACGAGGATCTTTTTTTCTTCCTCGTTCCATGCGGCCGCGTTCAAAAATTCCTCTTTTTCCAGAGAAGCCTGCGCGCGCCGCAGGAGCACCCCCTCTGCTTCCGTCAGGGTTTTCTGGAGCCGCGCCTCCAGCATTTGCATGTCCATGATGACGAGGTCGAGCTGACGCTCTTTTAGACAGACAATCGCGTCGGCGGTCTTTATGTCCTTATCCGAAGTATACTCGATCTGGACGGACGTCGCCTTCTGCGACTTGTAAAGACCCTGGAGGACCTTCATTCTCTCATCGACAAGGGGTTTCTTGCCAAAAGGAAAATCCGGGATACCGGTGACGCTCGCCTTCATCGGTACTATCCCTCCTCCTGCCCCTTGTGGCGTGGGTTCTGGGCGACAATCTGCTGGATGATCTTCTGCGGAACCTCTTCGTAACCGACGTAGTGCATCGTATAGTTCCCGCGGCCGCCCGTCATCGAGCGCAGGTCCGAGGCGTAGCGAAACATCTCGGCCAGCGGCACGAGGGCCTTGATGGTCTGGTTCTTGCCCCGTGCCTCGACACCCAGGACCCGTCCCCGGCGGCTGTTCAGGTCCGCCGGGATCGCGCCCATGAACTCCTCGGGGACACAGACCTCGGCCTCCATGATCGGTTCCAGGAGGATGGGACCCGCCTCCAGCGCCGCCTTGCGAAAGGCCAAGGCGCCAGCGATCTGAAAGGCGATATCCGAGGAATCGACCTCGTGGTAGGAGCCGTCATAGACGGTGGCGCGCAGGTCGACCATGGGAAAGGTGGTCATCACCCCTTCGGTCATCGCCCTGCGGACCCCCTTTTCAACCGAGGGAATGTAGTTACGGGGAATCGCGCCGCCAACGATCTCATCGACAAACTCAAAATCCTTGCCCCGCTCCAGCGGCGCCAGCTCCAGCCACACGTCGGCGTACTGCCCGCGTCCGCCGGACTGCTTTTTGTGTTTGCCCTGGGCCTTGGCCGCCTTTTTGATCGTCTCCTTGTACGGCACCTTAGGGGTCCCGATCTCCACGTGCACGTTGTAGCGCTCTTTCAGGCGCCTGACCATGACGTCGATGTGCTGGTCGCCCATGCCCGTGATGACGAGTTCTTTGGTCTGGGCGTCACGGTTGATCTTGAAGGTCGGATCGCTGGCGCACAGCTTGGCCAGCGCCTCGGAGATCTTCTCTTCGTCCTGGCGCGTCTTGGGCTTGATCGACGAGGAGAAGACCGGCTCCGGCAAGACGAAAGGCGGCAGAAGGACCGACGTCTTGCCGTCGCCGATAGAATCGCCCAACAGTGTCTCCTTGAGCTTAGCGACGGCCACGATGTCCCCGCACGACGCCGAGGGCACGGAACGCTGCTCCTTGCCCTGCAGGATCATCAGGTTACCGACCCTCTCTTTCGTGCCGCGGGTTACATTATAAAAACCCGTATTTGCGTCAAGCCGGCCGGAAAAAATACGCATCACCGTCAACTGACCGACGAAAGGATCTGATATCGACTTGAAGACCAGGGCGCATAGCGGCGCGTCTTCCTTGCAGATGATCTCTCTGGGCTCCTTCGAATCGGGGTCCTGGCCCAGAAGCGGCGGCCGTTCGAGCGGAGAAGGAAGATACTCGACGATCGCGTCCAAAAGCTCCTTGATCCCGGCATCCGTTACGGCCGACCCGGTGATAATGGGAAAGATCTTGCCCTGGAGCACGGCACCCTTCAGGGCCTTCTTGTACTGGTCATCGTCGATCTCTTTAGCGTCGAGGTACTGCTCAAGCAGGGCGTCGTCCGATTCGGCGATCGTCTCTTTCAACTCGGAGGAGAGCGGAAATGAAACGAGACATGCCCCGCGGGAGAACCGCTCGCGGATCTCCCGGACCAACTCGTCCAGGTTGACGTTTTCCTTGTCCATCTTGTTGAGGAAGATAAAACGGGGGATATTCCTTTCTTCCAGTTTGTCCCAGGCGCGCTCGGTGCCGACCTCGATGCCCGCGGTGGCGTCGACCACGACCACCGCGCCGTCGACCGCCCGGATACCGCAAATCATGTCCGCGATAAAATCCGCGTACCCCGGGGTATCGACGAGCTGCAGGGCATGGTTCTTCCAGGGAGCGTGCATGACGCTGGAGTTGATGGAGTTCTTCTTGGCGATCTCGTCCGTATTGTAATCGCTGACCGTGTTGCCTTCGGCGACCGTGCCTTTGCGCGTCGTCGCCCCGACGGCAAACAGAAGCGCCTCGACCAACGAGGTCTTGCCGGCCTGGGCGTGCGAGACGAAGACGATGGTCCTTTTGAATTCAGGATTAACCTTTTCCATTTCAGGACTCCCTTTGTTAAGCAACGAACATCGACCCCGCACCTTCTTAAGGGGACTTTTGGAAGAAGGCGCAGGGTAACCTGCTGAAGGGAAAAATGTTAGGGTTCTATTATAAACGATTGCCCCAGAGGCGTCAACCGGACAGTGGGAAGCGCCCGGCAGGCACTCCTTTACCTTATTATGGCAAGGGGTGCCCACGGACAACCCGAAAACACTTTCCCGAACAACTTGGAATTGAAAAGTGTTTCCCGAATAGATTGGAAACTGTTCCGCTTTTGGGAGGTCTACTCGATGTACGTGTAGATCTTGCCTTTGTAGTTACGCAGGATGTGCTTACCCTTGTCCTGCGAGATGAGGTAGTTCGGACTCACGGGGATCTTGCCGCCGCCGCCCGGGGCGTCGACGACATAGGTGGGCACGGCATAACCGGAGGTAAAGCCGCGCAACTTATCGATAATATTGATCCCGACGGCGACCGGCGTACGGAAGTGCGCCGTGCCCCGGACGGGGTCGCACTGATAGATGTAGTAGGGCCGCACGCGGACCTTCAGGAGTTCATGCATGAGCTTCTTCATGACGTAGGGGCGGTCGTTGACCCCCTTCAGGAGGACCGTCTGGCTGCCCAACGGGATGCCCGCATCCACCAGCATATCACAGGCGGCCTTGCAGCGCCTGCTGATCTCACGGGGATGGTTGAAGTGGATGCTAATCCATAGCGGCGTGAACTTCTTAAGCAGCTCGATGAGGTCCGGCGTGATCCGCTGGGGCAACGTCACCGGTACGCGGGTCCCGATGCGGACAAATTCAACATGGGAAATACTCTTGATCTTCAGCAGGATCGACTCCAGCTCGTCATCCTCGAGCATCAGCGGGTCGCCGCCCGAGATGAGGACATCGCGGATCTTCCGGTTGCTCTTGATATAACTAACCGCTGTGTCCAGCGTCTTCTCGTTGAGGGCGCGGGCCTCCTTCTCCCCCACCAGACGCCGCCTGGTGCAGTGGCGGCAATACATGGCGCACTGCTCCGTCGCCAGGAGAAGCACGCGGTCCGGATAACGGTGCACGAGACCGCTGACCGGCGCATCCCGGTCCTCGGCGCACGGATCGACAAATTCCTTGGGGCCGAAAACGAATTCGTCTTTGGAGGGAACGGCCTGACGGCGGATGGGACACTCAGGGTCGTTGGCATCCATCAACGTCAGCCAGTACGGCGTGATCGCCATGGAGAGCCGCCCCCGCGATCTGCGGATACCCTCTTCCTCGTCGGGCGTGAGGATCAAGACTTTTGAGATCTGGTCCAGGGTCGTGATGCGATTCTTGATCTGCCAGTGCCAGTCTTCCCACTGATCGTCGGTGACGTCCTTCCACAGGGCGACCTTGCGATAGTCCCCGATGGGCGCGCGCCGCCCCGGCGCCGTGGTGACAACGGCCTCGGGTGCCGCGGCAACGACCGAATGTTCAACCTTAACCGATCCCATGAACTCCCCTCGGCAAACCCGGAGCAACTGCTCCGGCCCAATATCTTGCGCAGGGTTTACCCCGGCAGAAACTCACCTATGGCCGGGGCTGGCCATCCCGTGACATCCCGCCGAAGCAGGCTATCCTGCGAAGGCGGGATAACGTTGGCGTGCTATTTCCACGATCTTGAGAAGCAACTCCTCATACGTCCATGCGTGGGCTTTGGCGATCATCGGAAAGACGTCCTCATCCGACAAAGACGGCAACGGGTTCACCTCGAGGACATACGGCCGGCCCTTTGCGTCCACGCGAAAATCCACCCGCCCGAAATCCCGGCAATCGACCGCCCGATAGGCGGCCACCGCCATGTCACGGAGCTTGCGCTTGAGGCCGGCCGGCGCCTTCGCCGGACAGATATACTCGATGTCCGTCGACGTCAGGCGCCGCCACGTGTACATGAGATCTCCCAGATCCAGGAGTCCGGCGATCTGGATCTGCACGGGCTCCAGCGCCTCGGGGGCATCGTTACCGATCACCAGGACCGTGAATTCGCTGCCCCGGATAAACTCCTCGACCACGGCCGGCTGACGGTAGAGCCGGTTCACCTCGGCGATCTGCGCCTTGAGTACCCCCTTCTCCTTCACGAGCGAATCGTCCGAGATCCCCTTCGAAGACCCCTCATGGCACGGCTTGACGATAACCGGGAACTTCATGCCGTCTAAATCTTTCAAAGAGAACTTCCCGTTGGCCAGAAAGGCCCGCGGCGTCGGCACGCCGTCGGCCACAAACGCCTTCTTGGTCATAACCTTGTCCAATGTCAGAGACAAGGTTAATGCGTCGCTGCCGACATACGGCACGCCGAACATCTCCAGGATCGTCGGCACCTCGGCCTCGCGACTCCGGTGCCCCACTCCTTCGCAGATATTAAAGACGATGTCGACATCGAGGTCCGGCAGGCGCTTTAGGAGACTACGGACATTGCCGATGCGTTCCACCCGATGGCCGCCGGACTCAAGCGCGCGGGCGACGAGATCAATCGTCTCCTGGGCGTCCAACTCCGCCAGGGCGTCCAGCGGACCCTCGGCTTGCGCCGGATGATCCGACTTCAGATCATAGGTAAAACCGACAGTGCAGCCCATAAAAATCTCTCTTCAATCCCGCGGTCTCCTCACCGACGCCGGGAGACACGCCTGCCTTTGCCTGAGACGGATCCATCGCGGGCAGGATAAAGAAAAAAGGGGCCCCAGCCACGTGAGCCCCCTTACAAGACGAGATGATAATTTTTTCTCCGCTTTTAATGAAGTTTGGTTTGAGAAAAAAATTTTCCTTTCACTTTAATATTATCCTAACAAAAAGATGTTGTCAAGAAATTTTGGAAGCAAGACGAACTTTTTTTGTTAAATTTCTCGACGAGAAAAAAAAATTTACAAAAATTCCTGATCAAAAACGGCTCGTACGGTGAAATTGAACGAAACTGAGGGACAAAACGACAAAAATGAAGGCGAGGGTCTGTGCGATGATCCGGCCCGAATCCAGGTGCAGCGTAAACATCCTGAGCGTCGCCATCGAGACACCCCACAAGGCGTCGACCTGCGGCAGGAGAAGGGTGCTGGCGGCCAGCATCCGGTTGAAGAACGACGCAGCGCCCGCCCCAAGGAACGTCTCCCGGGCTAACGGCCCGCCCAGTCCCGCGACCAGCATCAGGATGGTCACGATCCCCGCCAGGACGTTGGGCACGAGGAGATAGAAAAAGACGGTGAGGCTGATGCACAGGAGCCCCATGACGAGGGCCAGGCTCATCCCGGCCCACAGGTAGCCCGTCAGGAGGCGCGTTTGAGAAAGCAGAATAAACCAAAGCCCCGCGGTCATCAGGAACCAGTTCAGAAAGACCATCTGAAACAGGCCGATCACCGCGCCGGCCTGCACCTGCCAGGACCGCACCGGCTTGGAAAAAAGATGAATCAGGTTGGCGCGCCCCAAAAAACTCTGCAGGACGCTGACGGAGACGAAGATGGCGATCAGGGGGATGAAGATATGGACGGCGACGAAGCCGATGTGGATGGCCGACTCCTGCGGGGTCTGATCGCCGAAGACCTTCGGGTCATCCACCGCGAAGGGAACGTTGGCCATCAGGATGAAGAGCAGCGCGAGCAACAGAAAACCGTACATCATACGCTCGCGCGTCGCCCAGCGGTAAACCTCCCGGCCGATCAAAAACGCGGTCCTGAGGTCGCTTGGGGCCGTCTTAATTCTCATGACGGATGATCCTCATGAATTCTTGCTCCATGCCGCCGGCCCGCAGGAATTCGTCACGGCCCTCCACCTTGAGGCAGCGCCCCTCGTTGAGCACGGCCACGCGGTCGCAGAGTTTCTCTATCTCCGCGAGCGAATGCGTGGATATGACGATGGTCTTGCCCGACCCCTTCAGTCCCCGGAGCATCTCCCGCAGACGCGCAAGGATCACGGGGTCCAGGTACACCGTTGGTTCATCCAGGATGATCAGGTCCGGATCGTGGATAAGCGCCTGGATAAAATCCACCTGGCGCCGCTGTCCCGCCGAGAGATATTTCAAAAGGACGTGCCGCTCTTTCGTCAGCCCCGTCACTTCCAGGAGATAGTTGGCCCGTTCCCGGATCACCGTCGAGGCAAGCCCGAAGAGTGCGCCGAAAAAGAACAAGAGGTCATCCACCGTGCAAAAGTCGGGCAAGACCGTCGTCTCGGGGACGTATCCGATGCGCGCGAAGGGCGCCGTGTCGCCCGCGATGAAGGGCTCGCCGAAAAGCTCTATATGTCCCGCTGTCGGCCGCACCACCCCCGCCAGCATGTTCAGGGTGGTCGTCTTGCCCGCGCCGTTGGGGCCCAAAACGCCAAAAATCTCTCCCTCAAAGACCTCCAGATTCAAATCGGCCACGGCCAGCACCTCCTGGCGGAAAAACAGGATTCCTTCGACAAACCGTTTCGTCAGGCCGGACGTCTTTAAAATGGGGGCGCTCACGCAAGCACCTTGCGTCGTCTGAGTTCTCTTTTGAGGTCTTTGACGGATCGGAAACGGATACAGCTGAGCCCCAGCCGGCGGGCCGCCCGGATGAGGTCCGGCCGGTCATCAACATAGAGGACGCGGCCGTTCGCGTACCGGCCCACGGCCATGGCGCGCCGATAGATGCGGGGGTGCGGTTTTTGCGCGCCGACCCTATAGGAGAGGATCACCTTATCGAAGACGCCGAGGTGCCCGGGAAACTTCCTGCGGATGTACGCGTAATGGAGGGCGTTGATGTTCGAGATGAGATGGAGGCGCCAGCGCCGGCGCAGGGTCTTGAGGAGCGCAAGGATCCCCGGGTTCGGAAAAAAGATCTCGCTCCAGATAGGGACAAATTTGTCATAGGTGAGCCCGTCGAGCGCCAACTCCTTCTTGAGACGCGCGAAAAAGCGCCGCGACGAGATGCGCCCCTCTTCGTAGTCCCGGGTCAAGGGAGAATCGAAAAAATAGGCGTAGACCTCTTTAAAGGTCTTCGACGTGTAAGGGAGAATGCGGCGCACGGCGATGCGGTGGTCGAATCGGATCAACACATTGCCCAGGTCGCACAGGAAGAGCCCACGGCGATCGGATCTGCGGTGCACCATGCGGGGACGCGCCTAATTGTTCTTCTTGGACGGCTTTTTAAAAAGATCGAGAAACCGATCTTCGTACTTATCGTAGACGTTCCACTTATCTAATTCTTTTTTGAGCTCCGTCGCCCGCGAAAGATCCCGGCGGGCCGCGACGAAGAGCCTGTCGATAAGGCGCCGGGCCGACTCGGGCAGCCGCGAGGCATCGGCGAGCCTCTTCTTGATATCCTCGATCTCTTCCTGGTCGATTGGCGTCTCGGCCTGGGGCGGATTCTTCAGGTATTCGATCAAGTGCTCGATCTCCTGGTTCATGCGCGCGGCGTGTCTCTGGAGCTCCGAGAGATCGACCTTCATGCCCAGGATATCCGAGAGCCTCTCCAGGACCGCCATGGAGGCGAGCGGGTTCTCGATCTGCACCGTATAAAGAGGGATCTCGCCCAGAAGACAGACGCCGTTCAACCCCCGCGCCTTGGCCGCTCCGAGGATCAGGCCGTTGAGACCGCTGATCTGTCCCGTCGGCATCACCTTGATGCGTCGGACCGCAAGCTCATCGAGAATCTTCTTCTGTGTGGCGACGGCGCGCACCTGCGGGATCTGCGTGTGTTCGATCGGCATCGGCATCGCGGCGAAGGTGTAGAGCGTCTTGATGTCGAGCGAAACCGCAAAATCGATTATCTCCAAGGCGTAGGCAAAGCTCTTTTCGATGAGCGGCTGGGCGCTGCTGATGAACAAGACCGCGTCGTTGCCCGCGGCCGCACCCTTCATGACGTAAAACCGCCCCTCGGGCAGAGGCGGCAGGACGATCTGACCTACCTCCACAAAAATCCCCGACGGGTAATAATAGTCCGACGCCGTCAAAACGGCAAACTCCTGTGCCTTGAACTTCTCTTTCAGGTAAAGTGCCGCCTTCAGGGCCACGTCCCCCATCCCGGGCCAGGCGGCGATGAGCACCGGATTCTTGAGACGCACTTTTTTGATGATGCGGATCTTTTTCATCGCGTTCTTTTGTCAAAAAGCCTGATAAAGCGCTCCAGCACCTCGGCACCGCGAACCAGGTCCCGGATGCGGACGAACTCGTCGGTCACGTGGGCATTCCCTTGGGCGCCGTAGCCGGTCGCCACGGCCGGGATCGACTTACTCTGAAAAAAGGTGATGACCGTCGCCCCCTCGCTGCCTCGGATAGGGGCGGGCGCGCCGAGAGCGCGGGCCGCTCTTCTCAGGCAGGATACCAAAGGATGGTGCGCGTCGATCTCATAGGGCCGCTGGATGCCGTCGACCTCGATCTTGTAACGGACCCCCGTCCTGTCGAAGGCGGCGCGGATACGTTTAAGGATGCGTTGGGCCGACATGCCGGGCAAGAACCGGAGGTCCGCCTCGACGACGCACCAGTCCGCCACCATATTCACCTTGTCCCCGCCGCGGATCGTGCCGATATTGACGGTCAACGGCTTCAGGAGCCGGTGCCGGCGCTGTTGCCAGCGCAACCCCTCAAGCGTCCGGATCAGGACGATCGCCTGATCGATGGCGTTGACGCCCCGGTGGGGATAGGCGCCGTGGGCCTTGCGGCCGGCGACGCTGATGCGAAAATGGATGAGCCCCTTCTGGGCGGTGATGATACTGAATTCGTCGGAATCAAGAATCAGCGCGAAGGAAGGACGCACGATATTCTTTGTCAAGAGCGGCGCGAGTCCCCGGGCCGAACCGGTCTCCTCGTCGGCGGTCGCCAGAAAAACAACGTCATGCCTGAGGCGCGCCCCGTCCTCGAGGAGACAAACCATCACCTCCATGGCCACCGCTAAATTCCCTTTGCAATCCGTGGCGCCGCGGCCATAGATTTTCCCGTTACGCACAGTGCCCGAGAACGGCCCCACCCGCCAGCCGCGGCCTGCCGGCACGGTATCCAGGTGCGGCGTGATCAAAAGCGACGGGCGCGACGATCGCCCCTTGAGGACAGCCAACACATTGTCACGCCTGGGGAAGAACCGAATGCGGCGCGGCCGCAATCCCGCCCTCCTCAGATAGCCGGCCACAAAGGCCGCCACCGCCCTCTCGTCCCCCGGCGGATTCTCGGAGTTGATCCGCAGCAACCGCTGCGTCAGATTGACCAGCCTATCCTTGTTGATCATGCCTCTTCCTTGTCATGGCCGGCCCAACCGTTTGACGCGGCTTCAAACCCCAGGCTCTCCCCGCCCAAGGATCTTTGGCGAAAAGCGGGCCTGGACAGGGTGCGCCGGATATCTCTATTTTAACTGATATAGCCGATGCGACGCAAGAGGTCATGATTCTGCTTCCACTTCGCGTCCACCTTGACCCACAGCTCCAGGAAGAACTTCTTGCCGTAGATCTCTTCGAGTTCCTTGCGGGCGGCGGTGCCGACCCGCTTCAAGAGGTCGCCCTGGCGTCCGATCACGATCGCCTTTTGCGAGGCGCGCTCGACGAAGACCACGACCTTGGTCACCGTCAGGTCTTGCCTGCGGTCAACGATCTCCTCGGCATAGACCGCTATCGAAAAGGGCAGCTCCTCCTTCAGATTCTCCAGGAACTTCTCGCGCACGATCTCCTGAATCGTCAACTGCCGGGGAAAATCGGTCAGGACATCCTCGGCATACAGCGGCTCGCCCTCCGGCAGAAGGTCGAAGCAGGCCGCGAGGAGTCCGTCGATGTTCGTTCCTTTTAAGGCAGAGATGGGCACCGGCGTCACCCGGCCGGCCTCGCCCAAAGAACGACCCAGCACCCGCTCCCACGCCTTGAGGTAATCCTCGATATGGGCCGTCCCTCTATCGATCTTATTAAGGGCCAGGATGACCGGCGCGGACTCACGCCGCAGCCGCTCGAGCAGCATCTCTTCCTCCTGGCCGACGTGCTCGGTGGCATCAACGAGGTGCAACAGCACATCCGCGCCGCTCATCGACTCCTGGAGGACCGTCATCATCGCCCGGTCGAAGGCATGCTTCTTCGTGTGTAACCCCGGCGTGTCCAGGAAGACGATCTGGCCGCGGGCCTCATGGAGCACGCCGCGGATCTGATGGCGGGTCGTCTGCGCCGTGGGCGAGACGATCGCGACCTTCTCCCCCAGGATCCGATTGAGGAGCGTCGACTTACCGGTGTTCGGCCTACCGAGAATCGCAATGATGCCTGATTTCATAGTTAGGGGCGACCGGTCGCGGGCCTAGAAGGCGTGGTTGATGCCGACCCAGACACGGGTATCCTTGTCCTCTCCGTCGAGGGGCCGGGCCACGTCGATGCGCACGGCCAGGCGCTCCGCGGCGCCGGCGACATTGAAATAGATGCGCAGCCCGAGGCCGACGTCTTTCCTGAACCCGTTCTCGTTGAAAGCCGTGTACCAGGCCGAGCCCGCATCAAAGAAGGCAACGCCCTGCACCGCGTCGAGCGTGGCGACGTTCCAGGGCAGACGTACGTCCAGGTCGCGCAGCACCGGAAAACGGTATTCGGCAGAACCCAGTATCATCGCGCTGCCCTGGATACTCTTGTAGCGGTAACCGCGGAGCTCGCGGTCCGAACCCAGATAAAAGAGGTACTTGTTCTTCGGGTGGCCGGCGCCTCCCTTGAGACGCAGCGCCAGCTTGTGGCCTGTCCACAGTTCGATATAACGGTCGTATTCAAGCATACTGCGCACGAAGGCATCCTCGCCGTGCGCCAGGGGACGGGCCACTTCCTGGACGGCGGCCAGCCGGAATCCCGTCGAGGGATCGGGGAAGGCGCCGGCGTGGGCCCAGTGCAACGACAAGCCGAAGATCGACTCGTTCTTCTGTCGGTAGCGCAGGTTCGGCGCCTCCTGCCTCGTACCGACCAGCCCCGTCTCCCCCAGCTTCCGGTTGTGCAAGAAGTAGAGCGTCGCGTGGCTGTTGGTTTCGACGAGGCTGTAGTCCAGAGAAAGCTCCCGGCGCAGGTAGACTCTATAAGACTGCAAGTCGCTTTCCACATCGCTTTGGGCCTGGCGGTCCATAAACTCAAACCCCCAGCTCACAGGGTGTCCGAAGACATTGTATTTTTCAAAGCCCGCCGAGGAGATCCAGGATTCGGCGTTGTTGTCGTAGGAAGTGGCGATAGCGGCCATCCAGTCCCCGGGCCGCTTCAGGGCGGACTTGACCCCGATGCCGTAGGATGAAAGGCTGGGACCCGTCAACCAGTGGTAGCGGTCGCGCTCCAAAAAGAGCGGGATGTCATACAGGCCGTGGTAGACCGGCACGACGCGCGCGCAAAACATGCGCGGGTAACGGTTGTTCACGCGGTCAAGGTCCAGGAGCCGCCCGCCGGGGTCCGCCTCGGCCTCCAGGACCTCGCGGCCGCGGTCAACCGGGATCTCTTCCTCGGATGTCTCCCCCGTAAAAGAAAGGACCTCTTGGGTCCCGTCGCGGTAGCGCAGCCGCACGTCGAGCGGCATGCGCACGTCACCGACCTTCTTGAGAACAAGGCGTCCGTCGCGCCGGAAGACGCCGTAGTCGCAGATCGCAGCCCGATAGAGCCACTCGTCGAAGAACCACGACAGGTCCTGCCCGCTCACCTCTTCGGTGAGCGCCGTAAAGTCCGCGACACGGGCGATGCGGAAACGGAACCGTTCGGCATACCGACGCATGATCTCCCCGAGCTTCTCCTCGCCGATGAGGCCGGCGAGCATCCTGACGACCTCCGAGCCCTTGCCGTAGGCGACGGTAAAGATCAGGCTCGGCTCGTAGAAGCTCGACGACTCCTGGATGATGGCCGCGTCCAGGCCCTTCTTGGCAAAGTACCAGTAGCGGTACGCGCGCACGTCGTCAAACGAGGGATTGGGCACGATCTTCTCCACCCAGTCCGGCGCGTCCACGATCTTGACGTCCGGGCCGTACTTGTGCTTGAAGTACTCAAGCGTCCAGTAGGAGTTGACGCCCTCGTCCAGCCAGACCTCCCGGTACTCGTCGTTGCCCACGACGTTGTACCACCACTGGTGCCCGGTCTCATGGACGACGAGAAACTCAAAGTAGCGGTCGAGGAACGTCGGCATCCGGTAGGCCCGCGTGTCGATAAAAATAAGGCCGGCATTCTGGCTGCCGCCGTAACCCAGATACACCGGCGCGATGGAAAACTTCTTATAGGGATACGCGCCGAACCGCTCGCCATAATACGCCAGCATGTCGGCGGCATACGCGGCGGCCTTAGCGGCCTGAACGTCATCCTCCTTAAAGTAATAAGACTCGATGGTGACGCCGTCGCGCTCGATGCGGTGACAGGCGTAGGCGCTGCTGATGGCCAGGGTCAACTCGCGCAGCGGCGCGGAGCTCTTCAGGCGCAGCGTCCTTTTGCCCGACGCAACACTCTCCTTTGCCACCTCATCGCAGCCCGAGACCACGAGATACTCCTGGGGCGTCTCGATGGTGAGCGTATACATCGCCGCGTCGCTCACGTACGGCATGTGCAGAAGATAATCAGGGTGCCTTTGCCACGCGCCGTCCTCGCACACGACAAGGAGCGGATACCAGCGGTTCAGGGCAAACGTATCCTTGTGCCGGCCGAAGCGGCCCAGATGGTTCGGGATCTTCACCGTAAAGGCCATCTCCAGGACACATCTGCCGCCTGCCGGGCAGGCCTCGGGCAGGTCGACCCGCAAGACCGTCTCATCCTCTCCCTCGACGGAAAAAGAAAGATCTCTTTGAGCGCCGTCTTTTAAAGACGTGACGGCGAGCGCCCCCTCCTCAAAGCCCTGCGGAAACGGATCGGTCTTAAAGTAGCTCGCGTACCTGTAGAGCTCGCGTTTTTCCCGCGGTGAATACCGGTGGTTCGGGTAGATGCGCAGATAAACTTCCTTTAACGGCTGACCGCTGTCGTTATTGAATGACAAGGTCTGGCGCGCCGTCAGGGTCGCGGCCGCCGGGTTGAACCGGGCGCTGATGTCGTAGCGGACATCTTCAAAGGCTTCCACGCGCGGCCCGCCGACGAAAACGGCCAAAACGGTAAAGAGGACAACGCGACATCTATCCATGGGCCTGAAAGTGAGACAAAGAGACCAGGTCTTTTTGTGTCATTTTTTTTGCGGGAAGATTGAGACTAAAAGACCTGGTCTTTGAGTCTCATTTTTTAAGGGGCAGACCCCGCAGCGGGGCCCCGTCTTCTTGCAAAAGTCCTTGCCCAGACGTACGATCAGGGCGTGGTACTCATTGAACAACGGTTCTTTTGCGGGCAGATTCTCCAAGAAGACGCTCTGGAGCCGGGCATAGTCGGCATCTTCCTTGACGATGCCGTGGCGGCTCAGGATGCGCTTCGTGTAGGCATCAACGACAAAAACGGGCTTTTTCAGGGCGTACAGGAGGATCGAATCCGCGGTCTCCGGCCCGATCCCGTTGACCGCCAGGAGCTCCTGCCTCAGGGCCTTCAGGGACCGGCGGCGCATCCGGCTGAAGTTCCCGCCGTAGCGACGGTCGAGATACCGGATAAAATGCTTCAGGCGCCGCGCCTTCATATTGAAATACCCCGCTGGCCGGATCAGACGGGCCAGCTTCCTCTCCGGGACGGCCTTGAGCGCCGCAAACGACAGACAGCCGGCCTGCCGCAACGCGTGCATCGCCCGGGCGACGTTGCTCCAGTTCGTGTTCTGCGTAAGGATCGCGCCGACGCTGATCTCAAGAGGCGTGCGGCCAGGCCACCATCCCTGCGGCCCGAAGACGCCCAGCAGTTGCTTGTAGATCTTCACGAGCCTCGATTGCACGGCACCTCACTCTGTGTCCAGGGACAGTGGATTGAAGCCCTCGATCGCCAAGATGGCATAGGCGGTCGCGGCCACCGAACCGGTCGCATGGCCGCGCGGCGTGTACCAGCCGTGCCCCGTATCGGCAAGCTCATGCGAGGCGTAGGGCAGGCAAAAATCACCCTGCCCCACCGGCGAGGGGCTGGTGACGACCATCTTCGTAAGTTCCGATATCCCGTCGCGCGCAAGATTCCTGTAGTGCCGGGCCCTCTCGGACGCGCCCGCCTCTTCGTGGTAGGCGGCCATGATCTTGAAGGCCATGATCATCTGGCCCGTCCACTCGCAGGAGATGATGCCGCCGCGCGGCAGGTGCTGCTCCTTGGCAAAATCAAACCCCTTGACGCGCACGCTCGTGCCGTCGCTCTTCTTAAAGCCTGTCGTGACGGAACACTGCGCCAGGGCAAACTCGATGATCTGATCGGGATCCATCCCCATCTCTTTTAAGGCGCGCGGCCCTACGGAGGCGATGGACCACGCGTACGTATCCGTCGCGATGGTCGCGTCCCCCTTGCCGCGCTTGACGAGGGGATCCGACAGGCGGCTGTACGCGTTCTTGCTAAGCCAGGCGAGCGTCTGTTCGGCGCGTTCACGATAGCGCGCCTGGCCGGTGAGGACGGCAAGCATCTTATAAAAGGCGTACGCATCCAGGTTGTGCTCCGTGCTGCACCACGTTACCTTCCGGTTGCCGCGGATGCCGCCTTCCCCGTCGGTGAGGGTCGCCAGTCCCTCGGCGATGCCTGTCGCGAGGTCCAGGTAACTTGTGTCCCGGGTCCTGTGCGTGTACTGGAGAACGGCCAGGCCCAGCCAGATATTGGGGCCAGCATGGGCTATGTACTCCGCCGGCCCCCCTGTTGACGCATAATAGGCATTGATGACGGCGCCACCATCGATGCGCTCGGCCGTGCGGTAAAAATCAAAAATCTGCCGGGCATAATCCGCCTGCCCCTTCAGGGCGAAGACGACCGCCGCCAGCGACTGGTCATAGGTAAAGGCCCAGTCTTTGATGCCGGCATCCCCTTCAAAGCTCGCCAACAGCCCCGTGCGGCGGTTACGGTGCACGATGAGCCACTGATAAAAGCGGTCGACGAGCTGCCCCTCGACCCCCTGGGCCTCGTGGGCCGCGATCTTGACCTGGCGCTCGACCTCGACGGCCTGCTCCTTCAGGCCGGCGATATCCCTGTTCAACTGGGCCTGATACTTCTTGTAAAAATCGAGTGACGCCCGCAGCACCGCAGCCTCTTTCTTGCTGCGCGCGCTCGTCATCTCGATGTCCCGGGAGAGGCTGTTGATCTGGCGGTCGGCCTGGGCCAGGTCGAACTCCATCTCGTCGAGCTTGACCGCGAGGTTCTCCCGGTCGCGCGCGAGCGTCTGTTGACGCAGGAGTTGAGCGTTGAGGCGGCCGAGGAGTCTCTCGTTTTCCAGGCGCAGACGCGTGTTATAAAAGGTCAGCGAGGCCAGCCCCATCGTCAGTATCAGGGTGAACGTGATCATCACGACCTTGACAAAACGGCGCACGCCGATATAGCGGCGCATCCGCCCCAGGTCCTTACGGTCGATCTGCCGGTAGTCGAGGCCCGCCACGTACGTATTGACCAGCCCCTCCTCGACGCAGCGCAGCCAGACCGGCCGGGCGGCGGCGCGGATATTCGCCGAGTACGGGATGTGGATCTGCAGGGCCAGGGACGTGGTGGCGGCCTCGAGGCGGCGCACGTCGTCGGGATGCACGAGCCGCATCGTCAGGCACAGGCCGCCGTCGCTGACGTCCTGCGTGAAGCCCTGACGCCAACCCGTGCGCGGCCGGCCTTCCTCATCCAGAAACTGAAACTCGACGGGGAATATCTGATCGAGGCGCCGGTAGCGCCGGCGTTCGTGTCCCGGTTCCCGCTGTCTTGGGGCCGTCTTAAATATCATAATGCACAGGAGGCTTGAAGTCGCGCGCCATGAGGATGCGTTGTCCGATGGGTGGATGGTCGTAGAGAAAGATCTCAACCCAGCGCGCCGGCGCAAACTGGGCAAGGTTCTTTTCGCCCAGACGGTGCATCATCGCAATGAAGACCTCGGGCCGGCCCGTGACGCGCAGGGCAAAGGCATCGGCGCGGCGCTCCAGAAGACGCGCGAATCCGTTCTGGACCGGCAGGAGAAACAGGCCCGTACCCAGCAGGATGAGCAGCAAGAGCGGCAGGTTCGCGATATCGCTTATCGCGACAAAGCCCAGCCGCGCAGAAAAATGCGTCATGAGCCGGTGCGCGCAAAAAAAGGAAAGGAGCGCCGCACCAAGACCAAAGACCAGAAGCGACCACGTATCGCGGTAGCGGTAGTGGCCGACCTCGTGGGCCAGCACCGACTCGATCTCCTCGGCCGCGAAGTCCCGCACGAGCGTGTCGCTCAAAAAGATCTTCTTGGCGCGGCCCCACCCGGCCACCATGGCGTTGGCCTTAACGGTCTTGCGCGAAAAATCGAGGACGAAAATATTCTGCAGGCGCATACCCTGATTGTCGAGAAAGAGCCTCAACCGGTCGCGCAGGGGGCCGGGGGCGAGCGGCGTGACCTTAAAAAAGAGCGGCAGGACGAGCCGCGGGAAGAGGCGGCTGATGACGACCGACACGACAAACCAGAGACCCGCCGCGGCCAACCACCAGGTCCCGGGAAAGGCCGACAGGAAATAATAGATGCCCTCGACCAGGAAGAGCGCCACGAAAAAGGCGAACAGGGACTTTTTGAGGACATCCGCCAGCCACGCCCTGAAGGAGGCGCGGCTTAATCTGAACCGGTGCTCCCAGACGTAGCCCTCAAAATAATCCAGGGGCAGACAAACGCACCAGAGGATGAGGCTGAAGGCCGCAAAATACAGGGCGTTGATGAAGAAGAAGTCGTCGCGCACACAAAGGAGAACCCGCTTCAGGCCGCGCGACCAGCCGGTGGCCAAAAAAAGGAGGAGCGTCCCCGCCTGCAGGAGGAGGTAAAAAAGAAACAGGCGATTCTTCATCGCCTGGTACCGCTGTGCCGACTCGGACGTCAAGTTATCTCTTTCTCTTTCGGACATGACTCACCCGGGCGGTTCGCTGACGCAGCTGACGGACAAGCTGTCCGAAGCGCTCATCGCGCCTCAAATTGCTCAAATCCGGGTCACGACTCATGTACTGAAAATCATCATACCCCAGATGCACGGCCCTCTCGATGGCCTCGAGGGAATTCGTGACATCGCCCAAAAGAGACAGGCTGCAGGCCAGATTGTAATGGACGATCGGATTGTCCGGCTGCAACGCGGAGAGCCGACGGTCCACCTCGAGGCCCTTTTCGTAAAACTCCTTGCGCGTGTAGATCTCGCCGAGCGCGATCAGCGCGTCGATATACCGCGGACGGCGCCGCAGGAGCGCCTCGTAGAAAACCATCTGAAAGTCCAGGTCCTCACGGTTTCTTTTCTTGACGGGCATCGGCCCTCCCGATCTCTTCCAGGATAACGTGCTGATTGACGGTCGAGGCGATCGCTTCTATCTTCTCTTTATAAGCGGGGTAGTCCGCGACCGGGATCTCGCGGACCTTGACGCGGTGCACGCTGGTAACGCACAGCCCGTGCCCCTGCGTCTCATAGCGCTGAGAAAAATAAAACCACGGCGTCGTGACGTCCGTATCCGGTGGCACATATTTTACCGCAAGATGATCGGGCAATGCAACCTCTATCCGGTCGACATGCTCTTCAAGCCCCGGCCGCGCGATCGGATAGCGCCGCGTTGCCTTGGAGACGCCGGAGGTATCCCAGTGGTCGAACGTGTTCAGGATGCGGATGGGGCCGGCCTCGACAAAGAACCTCGGCGCGAAGAAGGTATAAGAGAGGGTTACCGGCGCATTCAGGTCCTCGACGCCCGATATCGTGTACTCCTTGAGCTCCGCCTGGTCGGCGAATCCCCGCACCCTCTGCTTGATCCCCTCTTCGATGAGGATCGGCATGGTGTATTTCAGCCAGTGCCGCTGGGCCTGGCGATAACTGCCCTTCGTTGCAACCGAGCGCTCGGCGTCGATCGACTCATCCGCATGCACCCGGATGACCATCCTGGATTCGGCGCTGTTGAAGGCGGGCTCGAAGAGAGGGGTCGTGACAAATTGATACCTGTCGGGGTAAAAGACCAGCGTCGAGCGACCTTGATCCATAACGGGCAGGTCGCCGAAAGAAACGACGGAGTCCGTCGGATCCATGAAGACGAGCGTGCCGTCCAGCGGCAGCGCCGCGATGGCGTGATTGAACAAAAGGGCCGGCATGTCCGTCTGCGTCGTGATGCTGTCCCAGGTGCTGATGAGGACGGGATAGGCCTCGATCCCGGCCTCCTGGAGCATCGCGATGAGAAGGATCGCCTGATCCTTGCAGTCGCCGTACTTGTTGGCAAAGATCTCCGCCGCCTGGTGAGGTTCGTATCCCGCATCGCCGTAGGCCACGGCCACGTAACGGATCTCTTCGGCGCAGAAGTTGTAGATCGCCCGAATCTTCTCTCGCGGCGTCTTCTTGTCTTTGATGAGGACGGTCACCTTCTCTTTGATGGCCGCGTCCGCCGCCAGTTTGTCGCGGTAGAGCCCCCGCCACCACTGATAGATCTCCTCCCAATCGGAATATGTGGAAAAGAGGATATACGGATTCACCGACGGAGGCGGCGGCATGTCCTCCTCGGGGATGATCTGCGGTACGTTGCGGAACTCCATATAATATTTCCGGCGCCCCGCCTCTTCTTCGACGCGCGGGGCCAGGTCATAGCCGAACGTGTTGTAGGCGCCGTTCACGATCTTGGTCCTCAGGGTGCGGGCCGCCGGGATACTGATGACGCAGCGCTGTAAAAGGATGGGCTCGTTGTTCTGCAGCCAGTAAAAGCTATGGAAGTTCTTTTTGTCGGCCAGCTGCGAGCGCGTCATCCGGAACGCGTACTCGATGACCGACCCGGGCGCGACCTCCGGCATCGACAGGATGCGCACGCGCGCATTGCTGTAAAGGGGAAAGTTCAGGTAGAGCGAGACGTCTCGGATATTCTTGTCGCCGACGGAGACGACCGTCCCGTCGGGACGGATCGTGCGGGCAAAGAGGATGTCCAGCTTTTCATACGTCGCGTCATAGGTGAGGCGCACCTCGCCGAAGGCATCCTTGCCCCGGTCGTTCAGGATCTTGACGACGGAGTGCGCGGTGCCCTCCAGGCGATTGCCTTCGGTCAGATCAATGGTCTCCTCGGCAAGAAGGATGAGGGCGCTCGCCTCCGGATAGGCCGCCTGAGAAGGACTCTCTTCAATGAGTTGGCGGACCTCGTCGGAGACGCCCGCATAGAGCGCACCGCCGCTCTGAAGGTTGATGACGGCCATGCGCTGCCGGACCACGGACCCTAGACGGGGATCATCCCTGATTTTGGCGTAAACGCGCAACGCCTGGTCATAGAGGTTGATCTCTTCGAGCGTCTGGCCGTACGTGTACAGGTAATCCGGCGGCCCTGTTGCACCGAGGCGGTTGAAGACCTCGAGCGCTCCGGTCACGTCGCCGCTCTTAAACAGGCACTGGGCGAAACGCTGCTGGGCCTCCTCTGTGGCCACCCCGCGCAGGACCTCTGCCGCCTCCTGGAAACGGCCGCGCTCAAAGAGGAACCGGCCGAGCTTGAGATTGACGCGCTCCCCGTCTTGCCGGCCCGTCGCGGTCTTGAGCGCCTCTTCGTATAATCCGACGGCGCGCTTGGCCAGCTCCGAGGAGGCCCTGGCAAAAAGGTCGGCCCGCGTCTCCTGCGACCCCCGGGACGAACAGCCAGCCAACCAAATAATAATAAGGGACAAGACGATCTTTTTCATCGGTTATTGTCCTGCATTTTACACCTTAACGGCCTTCGCCTCAACGGCTTTGCTGTATGATGCCAGGAGCCGGCGGGTCACCGGGCCGGGGCAGGCAGCCGGCATGTCTCGGGGACCCAACCGGTGTACCGGCGCGATCCCGATGACGGCGTTCGTCACGAAGGCCTCCTCGCAGCGGGACAGGTCCCTTGAGGAAAGCGTCGTCTCTTCAACGGGAATCTTCAGGCGGCGCGCCATGTCCACGACGGCCTTGCGCGTCACGCCGGGGAGGCAGCCGCAGGAAAGGGCCGGCGTGACCAGGCGCGCATCCAGGACGAGAAAGACGTTTGTCCGTGTCCCTTCGACGAGCGCGCCGCGCGTGTTGAAAAAGAGTGCCTCGTCAAACCCCTTGTGCCGGGCGCGGCTATAGAGCGCCTCATAAAAACTCCGCTGGGTCGTCTTGAAGGCGCTCAAGGGATTGACCTTGAACCTGGGACGCCGCTCGAGCATGACCTTGTACCCCGAAGCCGGGATCGCGGCGAGGGGAAAACTCGTGACGGCCAGGCGCATCGCCCCGTCCGCGCAGGACCAGATCACGCGCAGGCGGGACCGGCTCAGGGGGCTCTTGCGCACGATGAGGCCGATGGCGCCGCGCACCGCCCTGGGAGACGGCGGCCGCAGGCCGAGCGCCCGGCAGCCTGACGACAGACGCCTGAGGTGCTCGTTCAAAAGAAAGATCCCGCCGTCCTCGTAACGCATCGTCTCGATAAGGCCCGGCCTCCCCTCCTTCTTCTTCGGCCCCATAACTTACTCCTGCAGCGCCTCAATCAGCGCGCGCGCCTTCACCAGCGTTTCGTCGTATTCGAAGGCGGGCCGCGAGTCGGTCACGATCCCGCCGCCCACATGAAAAGAGACCTGGTCCCGCTGCCACAGCAGCGTCCGGATCAACATGCTGAACTCCATCGTGTTATGAAAGCTCAAATATCCCAGGGCCCCCGTATAAATCCCCCGGGCCTCGGGCTCCAGCTCCTCGATAACCTCCATGGCGCGGATCTTGGGACAGCCCGTCACCGACCCGCCGGGAAAACAGGCGCCCAGGACATCGATCCTGTCCTTGGAGGCGTGCAGCCGGCCGGAGATCTGGGCCGTCGCCTGATACACGTTGGCGTACCGCTCGATCACGCGCAGCTCCTCGACGCGCACGCTCGCATAATCGCACACGCGGCCCAGGTCGTTGCGCTCCAGATCCACGATCATGAGAAGCTCTGCCTTTTCTTTCTTGTCGCGTCTCAGCTCGCGGTACAGGCGCCGGTTTGCGTCGCGGCTTGCGGTGCGCGGACGCGTCCCCTTCATCGGCCGCGTCACCACCCGCCGGCCGTCGAACTTCAAGAACCGCTCGGGAGAAACGCTCAAGAGGACATAGCCCGGGCCGCCCAGATAGGCGCCGAAAGAAACAGGGAAACGCCGGGCCAGGCGGCCGTAAAGCCGCCACGGATCAAAGCGGGCCGTTGCGCGAAACCGCTGTGCCAAATTGACCTGATAAATGTCACCCCGGGCGATAAACTCCTTGGCCCTGCGCACCGCCCTCTTGTAGCGGGCCGGCGTGAAGTTCGACCGCAACGGTCCGCAAAGCCCTCCTGTCGCCGCTGGTCGAGATGGCATCTCGACCACAGGTGTCGCCGGCAGACCGCTGTGCTCCAGCTTCTTGAGGGCGCGCGCCAGGCGCTCCTGGGCCCGGCGCCGACGCAGGGCGCCGCTCGTCTCGGGGAAACCCGTTGAAAAAACGGTGAGCCGGCCGGTCTCGTGGTCTTTAATATAAATCGTATCGTAAAAAGCAAAGGAGAGCTGCGGCGTGGCCGCGACAGGGACGTGCCGCCGGGTGAAGCGCTCCAGAGAAAAACCGAAGTCATAAGCCAGAAAGCCCACGGCCCCGCCCAAAAAAGGGACAGACGCTTTCTTGCCGCCGAGCCGCCACCGGTCGAGAAGCGCACGCAGGACCCCGAGGGCCGGCCGGCAGACCGTCCGCACGCGGCCCTCTTCCTCAACGGTGAAACACTCCTTGTGCCGCGTGATCACACAAAAGGGCTCGCTGCCGAAAAAGGAATAGCGGCCCATGCCGGCCACGTTCAGGCCGCTCTCGAGCAAAAAGGGCCTCTCGTCCTTCTTTAATGCCTCAAACAAAACATGAAGGGGCCTGCGGTCTGTAAGCGTGCGATGGACGGTATGGTTCATGGCACCGGAGAGGCGCAATAGGACATCGGTATGACAACGGGCTTCATCAGCAATTTGCTCTTTCTCAGGTTCGCCAGGCCCGCGTCGTCCATGATGTTGATCAGCCTGCACGACAGGACCCGGGCCAATCCGCTCGCGATAAACTGGGCCGCGCCGGGGTACCGGGGATCGGCGACCTCAAAGGAAACACAAAAGACATCGGGAGAAATATAATCCCCGCTCGTAAAGGCGATGATCCGTGCGTCCGCTTCCACGACCTTGGCGACAACATCGAGCTTGAGCAAAGACGCGAGCATGTATTCCAGCGCGCGCCGGCTCTCTTCGAGCATGCGCCTGTAGACCGGATCGTCGTACCTGGCGCGCCGGCCCTGCGCCCAGCGCCGATAAAGCGCCAAGACGCCGCCCCGATCCCGGGGCCGGTAGTCGCGAAGCCGTGCCGGGACGTTCTTGATGCAGCGGTTGTACAGGTTGCGACGGTGCTTGAGCCGCTCCCCGCGCAGGAAGGCGACATCAGGCTGCCTGACGACATACTCCGGCCCCTTCTCGTAGATACGCCAACTGCTCTTCTTGAAAAGGCCCAGGTCCTCCGCGGTGAGGTTTTCGATGCGTGAGACCAGGCTCTCGCCGTTGACGGCGGCCATCATCGCGCGGCAGGCTTCCAGCGTCAGGGCATCGTACCGGCCCAGGGGCGGGATCGGCATGAAACGGTTCATCCCACCCACGACGGGACCCACCCTGCCGTCGTAAAAAAGACACAGCGCCCCGCGTACCATCGTCCAGCGCATCTCAAAGAAGGGCCGCCACAAGAAAAGGTTAAGGAGAGAAAAGCCGGAAAGGAGGTGCGGTTCCCGACACAGGAATCTTTTTAATAAGGGGGCGTCGCGCAACGTCAGGCGGCGCGGCCGCGCGGCTGGCTTACGCCTCCGGCAGGACGTGGAGGACACGGTATTCAGACGGATAATCCTGGACGATATCAGGGTGCGTGCGTAGAAAAAGAGCGCCTTGCGAACCCGAGAAAAGCTGCGTCAGATACGCGACGTGCTCGGTGAAGGCCGCCGAGGCGCCCTGCTTCTGGGTGTAAGGACACTTTTCGTCGACGGCGAGAAAGATCTTGTTATCCTCCCAGACCAAGAGAAACGGATATAAGCGGCAGTCAAAAGGCCGATACGAGTAGATGCGGCACGTGTGGCGGTCGGTGTCAAGACACGGACATAAAAACCGTCCCTCCTTTTCTACCAAATGGATCCACGCCCCGCGGCCGGTCGAGGCGTCGGGGGAGACGAAGAGACAACTGGGAACGAGATTCTCCTGTGTCAGGCGCCGAATCTCATCGTACAGAAAAAAAGCCGCCCACGGACTCTGGGCCTCGGCAAAACGGCAGCAGCCGCTGCAGGCCAGACACACCTCGCTGGGCACGAACCGCTTGAGCTGCACTACTCTTCCCCCTGCAGCTGAACCACCACCCGGCGCTGGCGCCGGTTGTTATCAAAGTCGATCAACGCGATCTGCTGCCACCGGCCCAGGGTCATCGCCCCTTTCGTGAAGGGCACCGTTAGCGACGGCTTGATCAGCGTCGCCCGCAGATGTGAAAATCCGTTGGCATCGCCCCATGTCGCGTCGTGCGCGTAGGTCGCGCGCCGGGGAAGGATCTTCTCGAAGAAGTTTTTGACATCGTCCAGAAGGGCCGGCTCATACTCGACCGTCGTCAGGGCCGCGGTCGAGCCGACGACAAAGATCAGGACGCTGCCCTCCTTGAGCTTCGACGTGCCCACGACCGAAGCGACGTCGTCCGTGATGTCGATGATGTCGCAGAACCCCTGCGTCGCATACTCCAACGATTCGGTCACGATTTTCATTTCACGAGACTGCCTTCCTGCACGTGACGGTCCGGCGAGAGGATCGCGATCCCGGCCTCATCGCTTGCGGCCAGAAGCATCCCTTGACTCCTCACTCCGCGGATATCTGCCGGCGCCAGATTATCCACCAGGATGACCTGCCTTCCCGCCAGCTGCTCGGGCGCGTAAAAGGCCTTAATGCCGGCCACGATCGTCCGCGTTGCGCTGCCCGTGTCGATCGTCAACACCCAGAGCCTGTCCGCCTTCGGGTGCGCCTTGACCTCCCTGATCGTCGCTACCTTCAGGATGATCTTGCGAAACTCTTCATAGGAAACAGTCGCCTCTTCGCCTTCCATGCCTCTCCTTTTTCTCGACTCCCGAGATGCCGCGGTGCCGCTTGCGCGTCCCTGGCCCCGCCAGACTTCTTGGCGGGGCGCGCTCAACGGCGCTCCTTATTCGTCGCGCCAGCGTTAAGAGGAAAAACACCTGCATCTGGGCCGCCTCACCTTCTCGGCGGCCGCGCTTAACGGCGCTCCTTATTCGTCGCGCCAGCGCTCTTACCGTGCCTCATTATACATCGAAAGCCCCTTTTTTTAAAGACTCAGCCTCCTTGTCCCGCACGCCTCAAACGCACACTTCAAAAACACGATGCGCCCAAAGAGGTCTTTACGAAACGGGCGCGCTAGAAAAGACGTTGCCGGGGTCAACCCCGGCCATTGCCAAGATTCTGCCGGGGTAAACCTGGGATATGCTGCGAAGACGGGATAAAAAAGAGGGTCGGCATCGCTGCCGACCCCAGGATTTAGTTTGGATGCGACTCTCTCGCATTCGCTCCTTTCAAAGCAGAGTTTACTCAAGAATCGGCCCGCGACAAGGCGCCCCGCCGCTTTTTGGGAAAGCGCTTTCCGGACACGCCCCGCGGTCGTGAAAAACTCTAAGGAGAGGGTCGCCTGAGAGAACTCGGGGCGTCCGCGCTCAAAACGTTCGTCGACTGAACGAAGTAGACGGGGTTGCCGTCCTGGTCGTAGCGGCCCTCGACGCGAAAAACCTTGGTCGCCACAAGCTTCATGCGCAGGACCGTGCCGTCGTCGAGAAAGTACTGGTTGAAATGCTCGCTGGCCTGGTTGATCCCGACGGGGCTCGCCTCGACGATCTCGTTGCCGAAGTTGATCTTAATCTTATCGCTCATCGCCTGCTCCTTCTTCCTGATGCCTGATCTTCCTGATGATCTCCTGGACGCCGGCGTGGGCCGTAAAGGCCCGGAACTTCTCGTCCTGCCTCAAATAATCAAAGTCCAGGGACATGATGGCGGCCTGTAGCTTTTCATCCGACATGAGGGCCGCGATCTCTTCATCCTGCGCCAATTCCTCGACCGACGCCATGACCTGCGGGTTGTTCACGATCTCCTTTTTTAATTTCTCCATCCGCCCGGCCATGTCGTTGCCGCCGGTCGTGTCGTTCGCGCTGTCCGTGCCGACCGGGCTCTCAACGCTTGAGATGTCTGACGGGTCGATCAGGACCTCCCCCAGCACACGCGACTTGATACGAAAGACGCCCGCGGCGCTCGGGACGAGCGTGCCGCGCAGCAGGGTGCCGTCTCTCAGCCGCACGAGCTTCTCTTCCTCTTGAGCAAGCGCCGGGTACGCCCCCAGAAGGGTCGCGAGGAGAAAAAGACAACAAAACCTGCGCAAACAACCGCGCCTCACTTTTTCAGACATCTCACGACCTCCCCGACGTACATCCGATGGTAGTCTTTCTTGGGATAATTGTCCTCGATGCGAAGGTCGATGAAGTTCTCGGGGTCGATATCCTGGCAATAGATCTTGCGGGCCACGATGACCAGCCGCGCCTCACTAAAATAGACCACACCCCTGCCTCCCGAGACGGGCGTGAGGCCCGCCTTCTTCATCTTATCGACATCCCGGCCGGAACGGCTGCCGCAAAAATCCAGTACCTTCTTGTACCGCTTGTCGAAAAAGGAAAGGGTAAAGAAATCCGCCTCCTCCATAAAGGTAAACGTATAACGGTGAGGGCGGACGAAACACAGGCACACGTGGCGGTTCCACAGGACACCCCAGGCGCCCCAGCTGGCCGTCATCATATTGTAACGGCGGACCGAACCGGCCGTGATCAACATCCCCTCGCCGATCGCCGCAAAGGGGTTATCCTGGATAGCCCCGGCCTTGATAACCTTGAACTCTTTGGACATGGCAACCTCCCGTTGTCGCCGCCCCGCCGAGTCTGTCTCTCTCTTCTCGCGCGTTCAAGCCTCTTGAGCGAAGGCGAGATTATAAGAAAACATTCGGGTTATTCAAAGGCCGCGCGTCGGAATAAAAAAGCTCAGCCCCTGCAGGGCCTTCAGGACCCAGACCACCAGGACTCCTGCGAAAAACCATGGGGCCAGAAAAGACTTCTCGTCGTCCTTATCGTCAAACTGGTACTTAAAAAACCGCTGAATAAGGGAAACCACCAACACGAAGACCAAAACGGTAAGCGCCGACGTCTTCAGCGTGCCGAGACTGCGGACCCGCGCCGCCTGGTCCGTGGCAAAGAGGCCTGCCAACAGGACCGTCGTCGCCAGCAACGCCGAAAATCTCCTTGTGACCACCCGCAGCAGCAAAAGGGCGGCGAGCAACACCAGACCCTGGACAAAGGCCGATCCGCCGATCTGCGGCCCCAGGAGCGCCGCGGCCCTGTCCCGGAAAAAGGCAAAAAAGATAACGCATACCACAAGACGCCAGACGGTCTCACCGGCACTTTTCAATATCCCCGCAACCGTCAGGCGCCGCGCCTTGTCCCGCAGCCCGGCCCATAAGACCTCCGGCCGGCGCCAGGCCCGCACCAGTTCGCGACAACCCAGGCTCAGGAGAAACCAGAGGGTCGCCGGCACAAAGACACACCATAGGAGAAAGAAGGAGGCAAAGTAATAATCGAAAAAGACGACGGGATAAACCGCGAGCGGCGTCAGCGCCGCGTAGCAGACGAAGAGCTTCGCATCCCCGCCGCCCCACAGGCGCCGGCGCCACAACACGAACGCGAGGGCGAGGCTAACGGCAAAGTTCACGCACCAACGCTCAAAGTTCCAGATGAGCGGTATGGCCGCGCGGCTGGCCGTCCCACCCTGCCAATAAAAGGCCCAGGCCGCCAGATACGCCACCGCCGCATAAGAGAGTCCCACGGCGATCCACTTGTTGCGAATCCTGTAGACCGCGGCGTCGGACCGGGAGGTGGCGACTCCGACGATAAAGATAGCCGGCAGCAAAAGGAGAACGGTGTTCATCTCTTTTTTTCACTGGCGCGTACGATCTTGCGCACGAAGGCGCTGAGGCCGGCGAGGCCCCTGCCGGGAAGACCGAACGTGCGGGCATAATACAACACATAATCAAAGTTAAAAAGGATGCCGGTGGACGTCTCCGCGTCGCCGGCATGGCGCAGGGCGAAGGCCAGGTCCATCCAGTTGTCCAGGTTGACGGGGTTCGCCTCGATGGCCTTCAGAAACCACCGGCAGGCCGCCTCGTAGTCCTGCCCGAGGTAAGCGACGTAGCCCGCGCAGGCCAGGACCCACTCCTCTCCCCGGTTTCTTTTCAGAAGGACGGGGAGGTGCCGCCTGAGGAGGCTAAACTCCTTTGCGTCACGAAAATACAGGCGTATCAAAAAATCAAAACACAGGTCCTTGCGCTTCGTGTAATCATCCAGCGCGTTCGTCTCATGCCAGGACGCCCCTTGCCGCATCAAACCCTGCAGGAAATATCTCATGTTGCGCTTCTCTTCGGCCATGGGCATCACGCAAATCCTATCAAGAAGGGACGGCCGAGGGCGCGCCGCTCCTTGTGCCAGACGATCTTTTTGACCAGCCGGCCCTTTTTAAGGATAACGACCGTGTCCTTCTCCACATAAAGACTGTCGCCCCTCTTGAGGTCCTTTTCGTGTGTCGCCTCATCGGCCTGGTGCCCCGCGAAGAAGACCCTGCGGTAATCCAGCCGGTTGCCGCGCAACGTCCCGTCAAAGGCGTAGAGCCGGCACTCGCGGAAGACCAGGAAAGGCAGCCTCAGGTGCCGGTCGACGGCCCGGACGAAGGCGGGCTCCTCCTCGAGGATAGCGGACCGGATCCGCTCGGCCAGGGCGCGCGTGCGGCCGCAGGAAAACGAACAGGGCATGTGGGAGACATAGGAATAGGTCTCGTAGCGCGTCAGCGCGTTGCACAGAAACGGATACGGCCCCGGCCCGCTGTTCTTGTAGACCTCGTACAAAAAGTTGTAGAGCGACCAGTTGTTGCGCTGACGGAAAAAATCACAGCAGCAGCCGGGGTAGCCCAAGGTGGGACCGAAACGATAGACATCGATGAGGGGCTTGTCGACCACCCGCCCCTTGATGATCAAAGGGTACCAGCCCTCCTGCCAGCAGGCCCGCAGGTCCTTTTTGGACCTCGAGACAAAGACGTGGATCATCCCCTCCCGCAGTCCCGGCGACCACGGCCGGCCGTAGGCATGCGTCGTCGTCAGGTTTTCGGCGCCGATGATCCGGACGCCGATGCGCCGCGGGGAGACGACGCGGAAGACCGTATCCGTTTCACAGAAAAGACCGTAGCGCCGGCATGCCTTTTGGAAATCGGAAAAGTTCCGGCACGCCACCCAGTCATCCAGACAGGGCTTGAGCCCCTTGACCACCGCCATGAAGGAAGACAGTTGAAGGCTGTTCCCTCGAGAGGTAACAAACTCCCTGCAGAATTGTTTGGGGGTGAATGTCTCAAACACGAAAAGACCGTTTACTGGGCGCGGAACTCATCCCAGCCGTAATGGGTGACGTACTCGCACCATGGGCCCTCGCAGACGCCCGCCAGCCGACAGGAACGGCACACCTCTCCATGCGCCTTTCCCTTTGCCTTGCACCAAGCGGTAAAATCCCTGGCCCCCGCCATCTCCCACACCCAGGTATGCGGGACTTCACAGTCGGTCAAGCAGTCTTTGTAGGGACCCAGGAGGCACGCCGGGATAGCCTCGACCTTGGGAACCATGTTGTACGCGAATCCCCTCTCGATGGCTTTCAGGATATAGGGGACCACGGTGGACTTTTTGAGGACGAGCGTCTTGCGGTTGCGCCGCGCCTCGCCGAGGATGTGGGGGTACGAGAGCTGGAACTGCGCGACACCCAGATCATGAAGCACGTCCACCAGCTTCAAGAGCTGACGGTAGTTGTATTTGTTGATGACGGTGTTCGTGGAGAGGACCGCCCTCAGGGCCAGAAGGTTGGCGATGCCGTGCGTCACCTGTTTAAAGCTCCCCCGGACGCGTGTCAGAAAATCCTGGGTCTTGGCGTCGGCGCCGTGCAGGGAGACGCCGAACGAATCGACGCCCATACGGACGACCTTCTTCGCGAAATCCCTGTAGGCGAACATGCGGCCGTTCGTCTGGATCTGAACCTCATACCCGAGTCCCTTCGCACATGCGATGAGCTCAAAGATATCCGGACGGATCGTCGGCTCCCCGCCGGTGAAGATGACCTCGCGGCACGTGGCGCGCTTGGTCTCCATTATTTTTTTAAGATAGGCGAGGCGGGGGGGACGGGGGAAGCGCCGGCGCTTGTTGCCCTGCACGCAGAGACGACAGAAGTTATTGCACTGGTAGGTGACCTTCAGATCGAGACGCCGATTCATAAAAAAAGGAGGTCAAAAAGTCAAACTCATGCACAGCCTACCTCTCTTCCGGCTTAACAAAAACGTCCGCCCGCAACGCACCCCGCCAGCAATTAATAACTGCCGTGGTTGGAGTGGCTGGAATGGTTGGAGTGGTTGCCGTGGTTTGAGTGGTTGTAGTGCGTGTTTTGGTGCTTGGATGTTGACAGGTGGCCCGTAGCCGCAAAGCTACTGATGTGGGACGTATAGTTATTATGGTGCTGGGCCAGAGAGATCTCCGGCTGCAGCATGAATCCCAGGACGGCCAGAGACAGACCCAGCTTGGCGATGTCCTTTTTGGAGATCCTCCCTTCCTCGTCCATGAGGAAGTCTTTGATCTCCTTTTTGATCTGCGGCAATGCGGCGGTCTTCTTCCTTTGCTTTGCCATCGCTACACCTCCCCTTCTAAAAAATCTTCCCGTTTGTTCGTCTTTTTCGCCTGCGGACGACCTCGTGTCGGCCGCGAGCCGCCGATTCTGGTGGCTCCCACCCACCTCAGCAAGAGAGACTCCGTACTCGGCTCGCTCAACTTCTCGAATAACATATCCAGGATGCCCGTGTAGATCTCGCACAAAAAGGGCGTCCGACCAAAAATGCTCCCCCCTGTGAAATGGTTATAAACCGGGCACGTCCCGCAATAAGGTTTGTACACGCAGTCCGCGCACCCCGGAATGACGTCGAGGCACGACGCGGTGCAGACGGACCGCACGACCTCACTGTCGCCCAGCCGCGTGATGGAGAACCCGTCGATATCGGCAATCCGGAAACTGGGATCGCCGCGCCGGCCCAGCATCCGGCCTTCGTCGCACGTGTAGACGGCACCATCGTAATTATACGCCAACTGCCCGATCCCCGCCCCGCAGGGCGACCGCAGGTCCAGAAAGGCCGGATCGATGCCCGTCAGGATCTTAGAAAGGAAGATGGCGGCGTAACGTTCCGTGAAAAACACGCCCTTCTTGTTGAGCGCCAGGATATAATCCAGGGTCTTGCGATAAAACTCAAGAAAGGCCGCGGACGAGAGGCGGTAATCCTGCCATGCCTCCGACGAAATGCCGAAGGGACTGACGGGCCGCAGGTGGATGTTGTTCAGGCCGCACCGGAGGTACTCATCCACGATCTGCCGGGGATATTTCAAAGAGAGCCGCGTCAACGTCAGCAGCGCCCCCGGCAGGGGGACACCTTTCGTCTTCGCGTACCGCTTTCTGACCTTTTTGAGCCACGCCACCGTGTTCCGGTGTGTCCCTCTGCCGTTCAGGAGAGGTCGCTGACGGTCGTGCAGCGTCCGGGGCCCGTCCAACGACATGCAGATCTGAATCTTGTGCGCCGCCAGAAAGTCCAGGATCGCATCCGTCATGGGCCAGAGATTCGTGACGACGCAAAAGCTCAGGTTCTTTTTGGCCGTCCGGTTCTTCTCAAGACCCCGCAGGATCATGAAGCGCACGACGTCAAAATTCAAGAGCGGCTCGCCGCCCTGGAACTCGATCGTGACGTACTTGCTCGGCGTCTCGAAGATCTTGTCAAGCGTCTTGCGGGCCGTCGCGCGCGTCATGTCCACGCCCCGCTCACCGAACCCCGCCGCCCCGGCGTGACAATACACGCAACGGTGGGTGCACCGCAGGGTGACGACGACGATATGCAGATCCGGCCCGCGCCCGCAAAAATTCTTCGCCGCGAACTTATTGATCAGCCGGGGCAGATACATCTTGTCCCGGACCATGCCCCTGTCTTCCAACTCCCGGAACGTCCCGGGGTCGAGGTCCTCGAAACGCCCTTCCACAAATGCAAGAAATGAACGCCGAGAGAGAAAGATAAAGTACCCGAAATCATTGGTCAAGAGAAAACGGTCCTTGAACCTCTTGAACCGGAAATACCCGACACGCTTGCGCTCCAACCGCGGCGGCCTCAATGCGCCTTCCACGTCGCCCCCAAGAGATAGTTGGCGAACTCATCCAGGATGCTGCGCCGATAGGCCGTCGGACACCGGCGGACCTCAACCTCGATGCGACCGCCCGGGAGGGGAACCACCCTGAAATCCGCGAATGCCCGGAAGGCCGCCAGGGCCCGCCGGAGGGCGTCCTTCCTGTAGAGCGTCATGTCAAATTGTCTGCGAAGTCTTCTTGCCACGGCGCCTCTTCAGCGTTTTGGCGATACCCAGCGGATCCTCTTCGTAGTCGGCGCTCGGCGACAAAAAAAGCTCGTCCTTCGAAAAACCGGCCTGCGCGTAGAGCGCGCTGCCGACGATAAACTCCCGGATCTTGCGGTTCTCGCGCGCCAGGGTACAGCGCAGAGACGAATAGACCAACTCGTCCAAAAACGCACCGCGCAGAGCCTTGAGCGCCCGCGGGGCACCGGCGTTCTCTTTGGGCCGGATATGGATCTTCAGAACCTTCATCCCTGTTTTCTCCCGCTCCACAAAAAAATACGCGCGCTCCAGAAAAAGGTAACAGGTGTTCAAGACCGCTTCCGCGGGATAGATGTCTTCGCTGACCCTTAAGACGAATTCTCTCATCTTTTTTACTTACAGCAGAAAAATACTCCGCCGGTGGTCGTCGCCACGCCCGACAACGCCAGGTTCACGGTGTAACCGCCCGGGCATGCCGTGATGCCGCTGAACGAACTATACGTCACGACGAAGCAGCCATGCCCGGGACCGCTCGAATGCACGAGTACATCCGCGCACACATACACGTTGCCGTCGTTCCCGAGGACCACGCCGCAACCAGTGGTGGACCCCATATAGATGGTGTTGGCCGCCGCATTGGCTATTTCTATCCGCAACTGGTTGGTAAAACCGCGCATCATGGCGCCGCCGGTCGGACCGTTAAAATAAATCCCGTTGGTGGGGTTGGTCGCGTTGGCGACCGACATATTAAGGGTGCGCGTGACGTTCAGGTCACGGTAAATACCAAAGGGGGCTGGATAGTAGGTGGTCAAGGTGATGCGCTCTTCCTGGCAATAGCCGTAGAAGACAAAAGCGCCGAAGGCAAAAAGAAAAAACAGTGCCAATGCCTCAAAAAAACTCACCTTCCACTCCGAACCAAAGAAAGTCCGCCCCATAACCCTCCTTGTTCCCTTTTGGCCGTCCTTTACGGAATTCCCTTGTCTATTAGTAGTATATAATAAGAAAAGGGAATTTGCTATACTGAAAATACAACGGCGGATAAGCCGTTTTTTCGCAACAGTCTTTCACTCTTGGACTTAAATTATAGCAATGAATGGGTCTGTTGGCAATCATCTTGTCTCTGTGCTCCTGACGAGCCTCGGACCGCTTGCAAAATCCCTCTGTGCGGTGTAAGATGCCTTCTGCGTAAGGCGCTGCTCGGGCGAAGAAGTCCGACCGTTTGGCGCGTCCCGCCAAGAGGCGGGGCGGGGCCGGGGACGCGCAAGCGGCACCGCCAGGCCTGAGGTGTCGAGTAAAAAAGGGACCTGCCATGAAAAGCGCTCTGGTGAAAAACGGCATCCCGGATCCTTCCGTGAGTCCCGTGACTGCCGAGACCGTCTTGAAGCATATCCGCCGGGCCCTTGTCCTCCTGGGCGCCTCCTGGCGCCTGGAGACCGATAGGCGCCGCATCGAAGTCGGCATCAAAGACTTTGCCTCGCAACGACGCAAAGAGATCATCCAGTTCCTCCTCTATAAGCTCCTCAACGGCTTCGAGGACTGGTTCGTGATCCGGCTCAAAGGCATCCCCTTCTGCTTTCTGCCGGAGGCCTGGGACCACGTCGTCTATGAGCGAAAGGGCAGGCACGCCTACAACCGAATCGCTCTCTGCGAGGCCTGTCACCTCAAGACATTCTGCCCCGGTATCGCCGCGCCGCGGCCCGGCGCCCGGCGTGACGAAAACCTTCTGTCCTTTCTGCGCCCTGTCCCCGACCAGCCGAATGAGATCGTCATCGAAGTCAACACGACGTGCAACCTCCGCTGCCGGGCCTGTTTTGCTTCAAAAAAGGCATCGCCGACCGCCCTGGCGAAGAAAGAGATAAAAGGGGTCATCGACGCAACCCGCCGCCTGGGCATCCCGAACATCCGGTTGACGGGAGGCGAGCCGCTGCTACGGCCGGATCTGCCGGAGCTCTTAAAATATGCCAAGGAGAAAAATCTCTATGTCCTGTTAAACACCAACGCCACCGTCCTGCCCGAAAAGATGCTCGGCGCCATCTCGCGGTACGTCGACAACATCCTGATATCGCTCCAGGGACACGATGCCGCGAGCGAAGAACGCCTCACGCGCGGCGGCCGCCTCTTTGCGAAAAAGACCGATCACATCCGCCGGCTCGTCAGGGCGGGCATCCCTCTCCTGCGCTGCGGCACGGTCATCTCGCGCACGCTCCTCAAGCACCTCGACGCCTATAGCGGGCTCATCAAGGATCTGGGCATTAGGCGCTGGGAGCTCTTCCGGCCCATGATCGTCCGCAAGGACGCTGCCAGCGACAAAGAATATGACGTCACGGCCCGAGACATCAGCCGCCTCGTCGGACGGCTCTGGTCGCTCGGCCGCCGGGGGCTGTTCGCTACCGTCGCCAACCCCGTGCCTTTCTGCAGCGTCGCCGACAAGACCAAAAGAGACCTCATCCTGACCGGCGCCTATTTCGACGACGGCCACAGCCGTCTCGTGCGGGACACCCGGGGCGTCTTCAAACCCAGCTATTTTATCGACGTGTCGTGCGGCGGGGAGATCGAAAAGGCATGGCAACATCCCTATCGCAAGACCCTGTGCGGCTTCGCCTATCTGCCGGCCGCCTGCCGCCGGTGCGAGGACCTGCTCAGGTGCCGGGGCGGCAGCCGATTCTGGGCCCGGCAGGCCTTTAAGACCTTCTTCGCCAGAGACCCATGGATGAAATCCTGAAGGATCGTCCGCGTTATCTCTTCCTGCGCGACGACGACGTCTCGGACACGCGGCCGCGCTTCCTCGCGGCATTCGAGCTCTGCGCGCAAAAAGACATCCCTGTCGTCTACGCCGTGATCCCGCAACGAATAAAAAAAAGGCTGGTGACCTTTCTCAGGTCTCCGGCCGCAAAAAAGATCCCCTTTGACGTCGTCCAGCACGGGTGGACCCATCGGAACTTCGGCCACCGCCTCAAGCGCTACGAATTCGGCCCCCGCCGGGCCTTCGCCCGCCAGAAAAAAGACATGGAAAAGGGATGGCAGGTGCTCAACAAAAAATTAGGCTCACGTCTCGTGCCCGCCTTCGTCCCGCCCTTCCACGGCTACGACGCCCGGACGCTTCGGGCGGCCGCCGAGGGGCCGTTTGAGGCCTTCGCCGCCGGCCCTGCAAAGCCCCTGCCCTGCCCGCCGGACCTCCTCTACCTGGCGGCCCAGGTCAGCGTCAACACCTACACGCAACATTATAAATGCCTGCCCCTCGTCCTGCCGAGTCTCGTCCAGCAGACGCTGTCGGCCCTCAACCGCCACCGGCTGGTGGGTGTCTTTTTCCACCACGAGACGCTGACGGCGGCCAACCTCAGGGTCTTCGCGTCCTACCTGCGGTTTCTCAAGATGCTCTTCAAAAAAAAGATCTGCCGCCCCGTCCTCTTCTCAGACATCCTTCGGCAAAAAAGATATTTCCAGGCGCTGACAGCATCGCACGCACCCCGGTAACACACCGCCCTCCGCCATCAGGGCCCGGCGGCACTTCTGCATGAGCGACCCTTTCCAGATCTCGTTATAGTTCCGGCGCCGCACGTTTCCCACGACCACATCAAATATCTGACACATCCTGACATCGCCGTCCGCCTCCACCACCATCGTATCCCAGATCGAAGAACAGACCCCGGCGGGCCGGCAGACGTCCGCGTACCAGCGCCGGAAACCTTCCGGCGTAAGCACCGGCCGCATCTCCGGAGGCGGCACGGTATAGCAACGCAGACGGCGCAATCCGCGGGTCAACCGCGCCAGATCGCGGCGCGACGCCGCCGGCTCCATCACAGGGGTGACGAGCCTGCCCGTGCCCTTAAAATATCTACGCCAGACCTTCTGGTGCTGCCGCAACTCCGCCTCCCGCACGAATTGAAGGTGTTCAAAGATTATCCTGTCGACGCCCAACCGCCCGGCCAGCCGGACGAGCGCCTCCATCTCGGAAAAATTGTCGGGTCCCAGGGTGCACGTCAGGATGACCTGGGTCTTCTCGCGGCAACGCAGGAAGGCCTTCATGTTCGCCACGACCATCCGGTAGCTGCCGGCGCGGGCGCTCATCGCATCCTGCAGACGCTCTCTGCCGTGCAGCGAGAAGATGACGAAGTCCGGTCCGATACGGGCGAGGTGCGTCGCCGTGGCCCCGTCGAGAAGCAATCCGTTGGTGTTGACGCCGCAGGCAAACCCCCTCTCCTTGATGTGGGCGATAATGGCGCAGCAATCCTTGCGGCAGAACGGCTCCCCGCCGGTCAGGTAGAAGCGAACCTTTTGCGTCACCTGATCGATAAAGTGCAGGACCTCGCGCGTCGACATCTCCCTCTTCTTGCGGTTGAGCTTACCGGCATGCGCCATGAAACAAAAAGAGCACCGCAGGTTGCAGCGGTGCGTCAGCTCCAGATTGATCTTGCGCAGGGCCGGCGTGGGCAGGCGCGCGGGCTCGGTCATGACACCCCCGCGAGAAAGCGGGCGCTGGCCTCGGCCCCGCGAAACCACGCGGGGTCCGTCTTGATGCGACCGGCCGCCTTGCGCCGGGCCTGCCGGATGATCTCCTCAGCCAGACGCTGTCCCGAGAGGTCCGCTTGCCGCACGACCGATGCCCCGCCCCACCGCTCCACGAACCGCGCCCGAATGAGTTGATCGAAGCGCGGCTTTTTCTCGGAGCTGCCGCAAAACGGTACCAGGACCGCCCTCTTTTTCAAATATAACAATTCAAGTGCCGTACTGCCGGCCGTACCGACGCAGACGTCGCTGTCTCGGAGGCGCTCGACAAAATCAGGAAGGAATCTTTTCAAGACCGCCTGCCGCGGCCCCAGCCGGCGCGCGGCCGCCTCGAACCGCCGCATCGCAGGGCCGGGCGTCGCAGGACCCGCAACCACCAAAAAACGGCAAGAACGACCCAGCAGACGGCTGGCCTCCAGGGCCGCCTCGATCACGTCGGAAGAAGTGGTGCCGCCGCCCCGGTAGACCAGAATACGCAGGAACGCCTTCTTGCTTACGGCGCACCCCCTGCCTGCGGAAGATCCTTTCCTGCCTCGCCGGGCTGGCATCAGGAACCCCGAATAAAAGATCTTGCGCCGCAATCCCGCAAAGACCTTCAAGAAATCGTCGCGCGAGATCCTCGACTCATCCTCCATCTGGCGGGCACAGAATTCTACCCCCATCGCCGGCGGCGTATGAATAAGGATGTGGTCGTACAACGAGGCGTCGGCGGCCAATTGACGCAGCGCCTGGGTGCCATGGACAAAATAGGCGAGGGGTACCGACGCGCAGATCCGGACCCCGCGTTTTTTGAGAAACCGCAGGATGGGGACGAGCTCGAAACGGACAAAGAGACGCGCGAACGGAAAGAAATCGGTGACAAAGACATCCGGCCGGATATCCGCCAGGCGGCGCATCATGAAACGGATGCGCGCCAGGACAATGTCTTCACAGATAAGAGGACTATCCTCTACATGCTCGCGGCCGAAATAGGGATGCGGCAGGGGAATGGTTGCGGCAAGGGATGGCAGCGGACAGAAGGTCTGGGGCCGACCTGCCTGAAAAACAACGCAGCGCCGCTTGGCGCCGGCGCTGCGTTGGATGGCACGCAAAATGCTACTCAGCCTGAACAGATGTCCGAGATCCTCGCAATGGGCGTAATAGAAAACAAGGGTCTTCACAAACGGGCCGGGACGGCCAAGGCCGGCATCACTTTGCCCCGGCGCAGTACCTTATCTTGAAGGGCTTGAGAGCAGCGGTATCCTCGCACTCGCTGATATCGTCAAGCGAGGCGGCGCGGCACATCCTCTTGATGAGCGGCAGCCTAATATTTTCACATATGGCGACGTTGCGTTCCGAGACCGCCCTCAAGAGATACATGTTATCGACGTCCCTGCGATTCAAGCCGATGACAAGGGTAGGGTCCCGCAGGATCTCCGCCCGGCACATCGCATGATCCTTGCTGCCAGGCTTGACAGACCTGTCGCACACGCTGGCGTCCTTTCTCATAAAACCATCCAGAAGGGCCTGACAGGTCGATCGGCTCACCCCGTTGACGCGGATACAGTCCTCAATCATGCCGGGCGCGATCTCCCTGGCCTTGGCCAGAGCGATCCAGAATTGATACCAGTCAAACCTTTCTCCAAACCTGTTGGAGCGGATCAAGTTGAGGCCTCTGACCCGATTTATAAAATCCGCATCCAGGGTCCCGCGGCAGTATACATAATCAGAAATGTCGGCGTCTTTGGCCGCGACAAATTGCTTAAACTGCTCGCTGCCCGCTATCTTTTCCATATCAAAGTACTGAACGCAGGAATCTTCCACCTCAGCGTTCTGCGGGTAGGCATCTTCCGTGGCCTCTTCGGACTGCGCCCAGACGTCAAGACAGGCCGCCGTCGCGACCAACGTCAGAACGACCAAAAAAGCTCCTCCCCTTTTCATCCCTTCCTCCTTTCACACACAAAAAACGAGGATAACGATGCTCGTCGCAGCGCATTATAGAGACAGTCTCTTCCGGCTCTTTCCATTGTACCACTCGATACCCGGAACGCAAGCATTTAGCACAGAGCCCGGCGACGGCGGAGCACCGCTAAAAGCGAAAAAATCTGTTGCAACACCCCCGGATTTTCTGTATAATTTTTTCACTTAAAGCCATTTTGGGGACGTCGCTTAGCCTGGTTTAAGGCCCTTGATTGTCGATCAAGTGATCGTGGGTTCAAATCCCATCGTCCCCGCTTTACTTACGAGACTAGCCTGTACGGGTGGTCTCGTTTCTTTTTTTGCGAGCAGCACGATTTGAAGGCGACCCGAGCGCCGAAGGATGAAGCGAGGGCGCCCGGTTGCGGAGGAGCGACGGCGAATGCCGGCGCGGGGGAGCAAAAATCCCATCGTCCCCGCCATATACAAGAGACCACCCGTTGAAGGTGGTCTCTTGTTTTTTGCTGTTGTTCTCCCTAACAGATCTGGGCGAAGTAGGAGTTGAACCCACGACCTTCCGGATGTAAGCCGGATGCTCTAACCAGCTGAGCTATTCGCCCGAAGGTGAGACTTTTTGACCTGGTCTGAAAGTGTCAAATTTTGAGACTGAAAGACCTGGTCTGTTTTTAGGCCAGCTTGCCCAGGAGGCCCATGGCAAAGGCCATGACGAAGAGCGCCACGGTCTCAATGATGCCCAGGACCACGATGTAGTTGCCGAACCCCTTACCGGTCTCCCCCATGGCGTCGGAGGCGACGGCGCCGGCCTTGCCCTGCATGAACGCGGACAGGCCCATGGCCAGGCCGCACAAGACGCCCACCCCCCACAGATACGCCCCCTTCGCGGCGAGGCCCGCCATCTGATTCATCAGGATCATGCCGTAGATCGTCTGTGTCAGCGGCGCGCCGACAAACGCGACGAGCATGAACGAGGCGGCCTTATTCTGCGCAAAGGCTTTCTTCCAGGCGCCGACGGCGGCCATGCCGGCCACGCCGGTCCCGAGGGCCGAGCCCGCTGCCGACAGGGCCAGCACCGCCCCCAATCCTAAATCTTTAAATTGCACCAGAACCCCATTATCCATGCGCCCCCCTTTACCCGCTCTTACCTTCCCGTAACGAAAAATTCCCGTAACATAGCCTGTTTGAGACCTCGCCTCAAACAGACGCTCGTCTCAAACAGGCGCTCGCCCACCTAACCTTCCTGCCCCAAGGGGCGATAAGCAAAACCGCTCCACTTCACGTCAACGTGATTGCAGAATTCCAGCACGTTCAGCCGCACGCCGTGCACCAGCACCGCCATGGGTCCCAGCACGATGTTCAACAGATGCCCCAGCGCGAGGATGAGGGCGGCCACGAACCCCGCGACGACGCTGTTGAACCCCACGTCCGCAGCCATGGCGTTGAACGCGTCGGCTACGGCGACCGTCGCCAGGCCCACCGCGAAAAGGCGCACATAGGAGACGATGTCCGTAAAGCTGTTCACGACGTTAAGGAGCAGCTGCCCCAATCCCGCGCCCAACGCCTTCAAAAAATTCCTGTTTTCCGATGAGAAGAAGACGACGAGGAGGGGGCCCACGATAAAGAACCCTTTAGCAAAGACGGGAAGGTCTGCCCCCAGGATCAGCGTCCGCGCCAGGAAGAAGGCACCCCACAGGACCACCACCCACCCCGCGTCCGCCAGCGCCGTCTTCGAAGGCGCCTTGTTTATGGCATGCCACATATGACCGATGCTCAAATGCAGAGCGCCCAGGAAGAAACAGAAGGTCTGGAGAAACGCGCTATCGCGCAGGGCCGGCACGAGCGGCACCACGCCTTCAGGCAACCACGCCTGACCGAAATACGTGCCGGTCAGGATACCCCACAACACGGCACAGCCCGAAAAAACATACATCAGGATAAAAGGCGACCTGTCTTTCACCCCGGCGGCCCGCTTGCGCTGGAACAAAAATGTCGCGGCGCCAAAGACCAACCCGTATCCAGCGTCTCCGATGAGCATGCCGAAGAAAACGGATAAAAAGATCAAGACCCAGGGGCTGATATCGGTCTCCCGGTATCCGGGCACGACCTCGATGACCTTGAAAAGGGGCGCGATGATCGAGACCCAGCGCGGATTGCGGATCAGCGTCGGCACCCGGTCCTCTTGCGAAGGGTCCTCGACGAGGATCCCCCAGGCGTGCCGCCGGGCCGCGGCGCTGACAGCCTCTCTCTTATCTATCGGCGCGTAACCCACCAGATAGGCCAGGGGTCCTGCCTCACCCATCCCGCAGACGGCGCGCCGGAACTCCAGCTCTCTTGCGACCTGCGCCTTGTGATGCTCGAGGCACTTTTTGTGGCACAGCGACGCGCGCACATCACGGGCCAGGGCGCCCATGACGCGCTGGTTCTCTTCGAACCGCGCCCGCATCTCCGCCAGGCCCATCCCGGGAACTTCGGCCTCCTTAAAAGTAATGCCGGCGTCCTCCTTGCGCGAAACGACGACGCAATGCGCCATCCCCCCCGATGTGAACAGGACGCGGCACACCGCGTCCCCGGGAAACCGGTCTACCTCATGGACCGGCACGGCGTAAAGACGCACGAAGATGCCGCGTTCCCTCAGGTCCCTGATCGCCGCAGGATCAAAATCGCCCCAATCCCGCCAGTCGGTGATCTTCTTCTTCAGTTGGTGCGAGAACTCTTCCAGGTGTTCATAGCGTTTGCCCGCGTCGATCACGTGCAGGGCCGCCCGGCGTCCGTCAACGGCCCCTTGGGCCGACACCTCTGGGACCCCTTTGCTGAAGACATCCTCGGCCAAGACGCCGAGAGCCCGCTCGAGCAGTTCCAGATCGCGCGCACAGGCCTCCACGTCCTCTCCGGCGGGCAGACGCTGGTGCTCGACGTGCAAAACCCCCAGCGCGCGCAGCTCTTCCACGGTCTCGACCGCGTCCTTCTGCTGGACGACAAGACTGATCTTCTTCATCGGGACGATCATACCGCTACCTCGTCATACGACACCGCCTCGATCTTGCGCTTGGCTATCTTGCTGCGGCCGACCGCATTGATCATCTGGTCGCCGATATAGATCTTGATGATGCGTATCGCCTCCTGGG